>PUNU01000182.1 GCA_003551865.1 Syntrophomonadaceae bacterium | reverse complement strand
TTTACCGAACCTGATCTTTTAAGGCCTTCCCGGGCTTAAACGCAGGAACCTTCATCGCCTTTATCCTTATTTTTTCGCCAGTGCTGGGATTTCGACCTTCACGTTCCTTGCGCTCCCTCGCTTCAAAGGTGCCAAAGCCAATCAGCTGGACGCTTTCACCCTTTGCCAGGGCTTCCTCAATGCTTTCGAAAACCGCAGACAGGGCTTTATCGCTATCTTTTTTGGTAAGGCCTGCTTTCTCTGCCACCTGCTCAATTAAATCGCCTTTATTCATTTACGTTCTCCCCTTTCTAATTTTTATGGGATACCTGATTATAATACACACTGGGGCAAAAAATAACAATAAGCAAATCGGTGTTTTGCTTTATGGGGCAGGCTATGCCAAAACAATGCTGCGGACTATTATGACATGAAAGATAATAGACATTATGTAAGAGGGTGGATTTCGCCGAGGGCAGGATTCAGATCCTGGTACTTGCCGAAAATATGTTTACTGATCTCCAGACATAATCACTCTGCCAGTAAATAAGCTAAATTTTAACCCAAAAACATATATGAGTGTCATATATGTGTCCCTTATTGGCGTTAAAATCATTATATAAGCAAATTCTTTGGCGGATAATATTACTTGCTGCGCAAGGAATTAAGCACATTGCAAAGAATTATAAACCGAGTAAAAATATTTCTACATCGAAATTAAGGCGCTCAAACTCCAAAGACAAAACTTGCTATTGCCGCCTGGTTCACCATTGATTTAACAAAAGGAGCTTCATGAACAATGCAAAGCTTTGAAGGTTTATTCAAACAGGCCACTTCTCACCAGCCTTTCCTTTACCAGGCCAGGTTGGCCACCGGCGACATTATCCCACCGGTCTTAAATGCTCCGACAGGTTCAGGCAAAACAGCGGCAGCTTTCTTCACCTGGCTGTGGCGCAGACGCTATCACCAGAATGAGCGTGTGCGTCTTGAGACGCCGCGCCGCCTGGTCTACTGCCTGCCGATGCGCGTTCTGGTCGAGCAGACCTGTGAAACTGTTAAAACTTACCTGGAAGCGCTCGACCCCGAGCCCGGGATCAATGTACACCTCCTGATGGGCGGCGAAGCCGATGAAGAGTGGCAGCTTGAGCCGGAACAAGAAGCAGTGATTATCGGCACCCAGGACATGCTGCTTTCGCGGGCCCTGAACCGAGGTTACGCCATGAGCCGCTTCCGCTGGCCGGTCCCCTTTGCTTTCCTTAACAACGACGCCTTCTGGATCATCGACGAGCTGCAGCTGATGGGCTCAGGAGTCCCCTCTACAGCCCAGTTAAAGGCCTTCCGCGAGCAGATGGCCACCTTCGGGCCGGCAAAAACGATGTGGATGTCGGCAACAGTAAACACCGGCCTTCTCCACACCGCAGACCACAACGCCCCCGGTAACGAAGAAATATTTCGCCTTAACAAAAAAGAAGCTGGCGAACAGAGAATCAAGCGCTGCCTGGAGGCACGTAAAATGCTGGCCCCTTTCTCTTTGAATAGCGGGCCAAACGCGAAAGGTTACCCTGCGGAACTGGCCGCAAAAATACTGGAACACCACAGGCGGGGGAAACAAACCCTGGTAATTCTCAACACGGTTAATCGCGCCCAAGCCCTGGCTGCTGCCCTTAATACGGCCTTAAGCAAAAACAAAGCTGGGGCAGCAAACCCTGAACTTTTGCTCCTGCACTCACGCTTCCGGCCACAGGAACGCCGGGGGAAAAACGCCCTGCTAGCCCAATCTCCGAAACAGGAAAGCCCCGGGCGCATTATAGTTTCCACCCAGGTTATCGAAGCCGGCGTAGACATTACTTCAGCCTGCCTGTTCACCGAGCTCGCGCCCTGGTCGAGCATGGTGCAGCGTTTTGGACGTTGTAACCGCTACGGAGAAGAAACCGAAGCAAAGATCTACTGGATTGATGTGGGCGATAAGGCATCTGCCCCCTACACTCCCAGGGAAATGGAAAAGGCCCGCCTCAAGCTCGAAGAACTGGAAGGCTGCTCCGCCTCGCCATCCTCTCTCCCGGGAAGCGAAAGCGAACCGGGCGATTTCCAGGTCCTGCGTAAAAAAGACCTCCTGGAGCTGTTTGACACAGCCCCCGACCTTTCCGGCAATGACGTCGATGTATCTTCATACATCAGGGATGCCGATGAAACTGACGTCTACTTATGCTGGCGCGATTGGGACGGCGAAAAGACTCCACCCAGAGACGAACCACGCCAGCGCCGGGAAGAACTTTGCCCGGTTCCGATCGGGCAGCTGCGTGAATTCATTTCAGGAGGCAGATCCGCCTACATCTGGGATTATCACGACCGTACCTGGAGAAGAATTATGCCGGGTGACCTTTTCCCAGGGCAAATCCTGCTTCTACACACAAAAACAGGCGGCTACGACACGGTTGCCGGCTGGGACCCTTCCTCAACAGCAGCGGTCCCGCCCCTCCAAGCCCAGCCGAGCCTCCCTAATGAGGCAGGCGGGGACGACCTGAATACCTTTACTGGAGGCTGGCAGAGCCTAAAAGAACACAGTCTCGACGTTTTGGGGGAAATGGAAACCCTCCTTAGCAGCCTGGAACATGAACTTAACTCCACCAATTTGAAAGAAGACCTTTGCAAAGCAGCTCTATGGCACGACCTCGGTAAAGCACACCCGGTCTTTCAGGAAACACTTTTAGACGGTCTTAATGAAGAAGAAAAAAAAGAACGTTCCGGATGTGCCTGGGCTAAAGCACCACACGAACCCGGGCGTCCGTTTTTGCACAGCAGGCCCCACTTCAGGCACGAGCTGGCCTCGGCGCTGGCACTGTTAGAAAGCGGAGCCCCCAATTTTAGCGATCTTGCCCTTTTCCTGGTTGCTTCCCACCACGGCAAAGTCAGGCTGGCTATCCGCTCGCTGCCGGGTTCAGACGGCCACCAGCACCGCTCAGAAAGCCCCTCGGTAATCCTCGGCATTGAAGAAGGAGATATCATTCCACGGGTCGACTTAGGCAACGGCCGCTTTGTTCCGGAAACAACATTAAAACTTCAGGTGGCCGAAATAGGGGCAACCGGGGAAAACAACTCCTGGACGACGCGCACTTTAACCCTCCTCGATAATTACGGCCCCTTCCGCCTTGCTTACCTGGAAGCACTGCTGCGGACTGCCGATATCCGGGCAAGCATCAAAGCGAAGCAGGAGGTGAAAAAATGAGCAGTGACACAATAAAACTGGACGGTTGCACCGCCGAGCCTTTAATGCACTACTTAAAAAGCCTGGGTGTCCTGAGGTTGATCGGGGAACAGCTGGAGCCTGATGCCTGTGGTTCATGGAAAGACGGCATATTTGAGATCAAAGGCGTGCAGGGGCGAAAGCAACTGGTCAACTTTTTTATCGAACATTACAGCCCTTCCCCGGTCATAACGCCCTGGAACAACGCCTCCGGCTTCTATAAGGGAGGGCCGACCGACCTGATCGAAAGCTTCAGTGAATCAAGCAGCCGGCGCTTCGAGCCTTACCGTAGCGCTATAGAAGGAGCAAAAGCACTAATTGAAAGGCTGGGCATTGACAAGAACCCCGGGTCCGGGGAAAAACAGGCCCTCATCAAGGGCATCCGCTCCAATCTAAATGAGCAGGTGGTGGACTGGGTCGATACCCTGGGTGTACTGGCAGGTGAAAAGCTTTCTTTTGCACCTTTGCTCGGCACCGGTGGTAACGACGGACGTCTGGAGTTTGCTGTAAACTTCATGCAACACCTTTTGAGGGTCTTGCCCCTTGACGACAAACCCGGGCCGAGCGCGATATATGACAACAGCAGGGCCTGGTTACTGGCATCGCTGTTTAACGAAGGCTCACCGGAACTGGTTAAAGCCTCTTCCGGCCAGTTTAACCCGGGAGGCGTCGGCGGCCCAAACGCTACTCAAGGGATGGAAGGTAGCCCCATGGTCAACCCCTGGGATTACATCCTGATGATCGAAGGTTCGCACCTGCTGGCCGGGTCGGTAGCCTGCCGGAACGGCCAGAATAGTCGCCGGAAAGCCGCTTTCCCCTTTACTGTGCGGCCGTCGCCGGCCGGCTGGAACACTATCGCTGAAACCGACATTAAAGACGCCCGCTACGAGCTGTGGATGCCCCTGTGGGAAAAGCCTGCAAGTTATAAAGAAGTCGCCCACCTCATGCGTGAAGGCAGGGCCCAGGTTGGTAAAAGGCCCGCTGTCACGGGTTCTGATTTTGCCCGCGCCGCGGCCGCCCTGGGTGTGGACCGGGGACTTGATAGCTTCAGCCGGTTTGCTTTTTACAAGCGCAGCGGCAAAGCGTACCTGGCTTCGCCCCTGGGACGCATCCCCGTTATATACCGGCCCAACATCGACCTGCTAGAGGAAGCAGATCAGTGGCTGGAACGCATCCGGAGGATGAGCCGGGACGACAACACCCCGGCGAGCTTAAAGCGGGCTTACCGTTCCGCAGAAAACGCTATCTTTGCCTTTTGCCGCCGCGGCCGGCCTGAAGAACTGCAAGAGTTTTTAATCGCCCTGAGCGAAGCCAATACGGTAATCGGAAAAAGTAAAATCCTGCAAAATTCCGTCGCCCCCCTTCAGGGGCTTTCCCTTCGCTGGTTAAACGCTGCGAACGACAAAAGCAGCGAATATTACCTGGCCCGCGCAGCAGCGTCACTCTACGGCTTGCCGAGCGAAAAGGGCAACCTTCAGCCCATCAGGGCCAACTTAGAACCGGTCAAAAGGGAACAACCGGGCAGGTATGCCTGGGCCCCGGACAGCAATACCTGCGTATGGACAGGCGAAAACCTGGCCCGGAACCTGGCCGCTGTCCTGGCCAGGCGCTGCCTGGAAAGCGCTCGCCTGGGGCTGACCGGCCTGGCCCCTGTAGGCGGACTATACGATGCCAGCCTGGGAGACGTCGCCTGCTTTATCGAAGGGAAAACAGACGACCGGAAACTCGCCGCCCTGCTGCGTGCCTTTGCTATACTGCGCTGGCCGTACAACGATACAAACGCCCACCCTGGAAAACAGCAGCCGCCTGCACCGCCTGAGCTGCACAGGCTTTATGCCTTCTGCAAACTATTCTTCCACCACCGGCCTCTGCCACTCGGCGCCGAACAAAGAGAACATGCAAAAACAGTCCGCCCTTACCAGGAAATGCTCACCAAATTAAAACAGGGCCGAGGTGAACAGGCGCTGGGATTTGCAGTGAACAAGCTGCTGGCCGGAGGACTCTCTCCCCTCGGCAGCGGCGGAGGCCGCAACCGGCGCATCCCGGCAGTGAGAGCCGGCAACGAAACCGCACGGCGCACAGCTGCCGCATTGCTATTTCCCATTGAAAGCCTGCAGCCGCTGATGGATTTAGTGTTAAGAAAAAAGTATAGTTACGAAACTACTGTTACCACGAAGGAGGATTAACAATGGACCTTGATAAACTGCTCGACGAAAAACGGCTTTTGCTCGAAGCAGAACTTGAACCAATGCAGGGGGACCGTTTCCAGCCAACAGGGTTCCCTGAACTTGGCCCGGCTACCTACACACTGCCCGACGGTAGGGAGATGCTCCTGCTGGAGTCTTCGCAGTCGGTGGCCAACCGCCTTGAGGCCTGCTGCTGGGACAGCGGCAACCAGGAGCCGGCCGGACCCCTGAAAGGCATGCCCTATGTCAGCGTTCAACACGAGGGCAAAGAGCTGACCAACTCCCTTTTGGAGGCACACCGGCTCAACTCTTCCTACATCCTGGGCAACAAAGAAACCAACTTTTTCAAAAGCTTGCAGGAAGAACTGAGCGGCCTGAAAGTTGGCCCAATCGACGAAAGGATTCTAGCCGCAGTAGTCGCGAAGTACGACCCCAACGCCCTCCTGCACGGCATCTTCTTTTCACGCAGTGAACTGGCCGGTGGCCGCCTGCGCCTGCCGCGCCTGATTTCGGGCTTCATCGAAGCCGAAGACGTCCAACCTGTCGAAAGCGGAGGAGTTAAAAACGACAGGGTGGCCCCGACAGCCAGCACCAAGCTTGGTTTCGGAAACGTCCCCTATGCCAGGACCGAATTTGTGGCCGAGTCAATCCGCGCTTACTTTAACCTGGATTTACAGCGCTTAAAGAGCTACCGACTCGATGAAAACTGCGAGCGCTTCCTAATTGCACTTGCCCTGTGGAAGGTTCGATGTTTCCTTGAAAACGGCTTAAGACTGCGCACTGCCTGCGATCTCGAGCTGAAGGAAGAAGTCCAGGCAACAAGCCCGGAATGGTTCTCCCTTCCAGGAACTGAGGAGCTGGAGAAAGAGCTCCCGGGACTTGTAAGCTCGGTGCCCGTATTCGCCAAGCCGCCCGTCACTATGGTCGATTTCGACCCGCCAAAAAACTGGCTTAAAGAAGATAAATCAGAGGAGACCGTTTAATATGGTTACCTTAAAGCTGCGATTTTTAACCGGACGGTTCCACGCTACGCCCTGGGGGAGGCATGTCAATGAAGGGGTCCCTGAGTGGCCCCCCTCACCCTGGAGGCTCATGCGGGCCCTCGTAGCATCGCTTAAAACTAACCGCCGCGGCCTGCCGGAGGACGCTTCTGCCAAACTGTTAAACACGCTGGCTTCTGCACCGCCACTGTACAGCCTCCCCGGAGCCACAGCGGGTCACACCAGGGCTTACATGCCATGGTTTAAAAAAGGTTACGACGACCGGGTAATGGTTTTTGATACGTTCGTGGCCCTTCCTAAAAACGCCCCGACCTATATTTGTTGGCCGCACATCGATCTGCCTGAGGGGCTGGAAAAAATATTATCCGAACTGCTGGCAGGTATCAGCTACCTGGGACGGGCTGAATCGTGGTGCGAAATCGAACCGGTAAGAAAAACCCCTGAGCTGAACTGTTTTCCCCTGCACAGCGAAGCCATAAAATCGCTACAGGACTACGAAGAAGTCAGGCTGCTTTGCCCCGGCAGCGCCCTGGAACCCGGTGATCTCTTTGAAGCTCTCCAGGCAGAAACAGGCGAAATGCGCAGCAAGAAAAAGCTTTTAGATCCGCCCGGCAGCACCTGGGTTACCTACGCCCGCAAGCGAGACGCGCTGGAGGTGCAGCGCCCGGCACACAGGACAGCGAAAACCACAACAGGGAGCCCCCCTATTGTTGCCGTAGTGTATGCCCTCGATCGTTATGTCTTGCCCCAGGTCCAGGAAGCAGTCACCGTGGGCGAACAGGCCCGCAGTGCAGCCATGGGGCGTTACGGCCACCTCCATAACAGCACTATATCGCCGGTGCTTTCCGGACGTGACGCCAACGGCCCTTTGAAAGGTCACCGCCACGCCTACTATCTCCCGTTTGACAGGGACGAGGACGGGAGGCTTGACCACCTCGCAGTGTACGCCCCGGCCGGATTTAGCGACCGGGAACTCAAGGCCCTGCAAAGTCTGCGCCAGATCCCCTGGGGCAACAGCGCCGACTTGCAGAGCAGGGACGAAAGTCGCAGGCTAAAAGTGCTGTTGCTCGGCTGCTACCGGGAGGAAGAACTGGCCTACAGCGCCATCACCGCCGGTCCCGCTACGGTTTGGCGTTCTTTTACCCCGTACATCCTGACCCGCCACCCTAAAACCTACCGGGACGGAAGACCGAAATTAAACAGTTACAACGAGCAGAAAGACGGCCCGGAAGACCAGGCCCGCCGCGAGTGGGAAATGTTGAGGGAAAAAGACCCCGCCCTGCCCGGAATAAAAGAAGTGAAACAGTTGCCTGCTTTTTCCCTGAGAGGAGGTCGAAAAATACGCTGGCTGAGCTTCTGGACCAGGAAATCACGCGGCCGGGGCACTTCGGCCGGCATAGTTTGCGGCCTACAGTTGGAATTTGAAAGTCCCGTTAGCGGTCCCCTGGCGCTTGGGTACGGCTGCCACCACGGGCTGGGGCAGTTTATCCCGGCCGAATAATACAGCTGCGAACCCGGAGTGAACAGTAAATCCCGGGAGGTTCGCAAATCTATTTTTAGACCGTCAGTAAGGGCATTATAAAAGTAAGGAGGTTTTTTATGAAAAGGAAGCTTCAACCAAAAAGGGGGATCGCATACGGAAGGCAATCAAGGCCTTGTTGCTGGGCCCCGCGGGGCGGGCGGTTACATCCGCATAGCAATATGCGGCTCCATTGAAGCAGGTAAGCGATAAGCCAACCCTTTGCCTGGTCAGTTACATCCGCATAGCAATATGCGGCTCCATTGAAGCGGAGGCATGGCAAAGAACCCAAAACGGAACCCTGGTTACATCCGCATAGCAATATGCGGCTCCATTGAAGCTCTCTAACAATAATTTCCTTCATCTCACTAAGTGGTTACATCCGCATAGCAATATGCGGCTCCATTGAAGCATTCTATTATTATGCATCCTGTTATGGAACACTCGTTACATCCGCATAGCAATATGCGGCTCCATTGAAGCTTAAAGATGATCCAAAGTATTCAACTCTTTCTGGTTACATCCGCATAGCAATATGCGGCTCCATTGAAGCATTTGAGGGATTCTTCAGGTCAGGTGGGAAGTAATGTTACATCCGCATAGCAATATGCGGCTCCATTGAAGCGTCTGTCACAAACTCTAAATATGGGTCTCATGGGTTACATCCGCATAGCAATATGCGGCTCCATTGAAGCAGTGATTAGTATCTACTGCGGCCTGGCTGAC
>PUNU01000272.1 GCA_003551865.1 Syntrophomonadaceae bacterium | reverse complement strand
TTATAACCCATCCTGGTAGCCTGTTGATACCAGAAAGAACCGCTGCCGGCAGCACACTGACCGTTACGGCTAAAAAAGCTGATTTGACCCTCCCGGTCCAGTTCCAGGTAGTGCATATTTTCGTGGCCGAGAGACAACACATAGTCAGCGGAAATATTTTGATATTGCAGGCCGGCCTGTAAAGCTTCTATTTCCAAGAGGGGCTTGATTCCCAGACAATCAGCTACCAATCGGGCGTTTTGGCCCATTACACCGATCTTTGGATTGTCTACCGGGGACTGATCAAGAAGCGCGCTGATACAGCTCCAGGCCGCTTCCACCGGCCGGCCGGCGGTAGGGAAAATAACCTTTTTTATTTCATTCCCGGTAATCAGGACTCCCTTGGCCGAGAAAACACCTATATCCAGGCCCAGGCTGACCTGTGAAAGCTTATTTTTTACAGTAGGCATAAATTAATAACCCCTCATTTCCATTACTATTACTTCAATTTTAACATGTTTTTAGCGGGTGAGGGTTACATTACCAGGGCCATGATTGCTTTTTGCGCATGAAGTCGGTTTTCTGCCTGGTCAAAAACGATAGACCGGGGTCCGTCAATGACTTCATCGGTTATTTCTTCGCCGCGGTGGGCCGGCAGACAGTGCATGACCAGCACATCTTCTTTCGCTTTTTCCAGCAAAGCCGAATTAACCTGGTAGTCGGCGAATTTCTCCAGGCGCTGTTCATGCTCTTCTTCCATACCCATACTGGCCCAAACATCAGTATAAATAATGTCCGCCGATTGGGACGCCTGGCCGGGATCATCCTGGATAGTAATAGTTGCTCCTGTTTTTGCCGCATCAAGCCTGGAAAGCCGGGTTATTTCCGGATCCGGTTCAAACCCGGAAGGAGAGCAAATCATAATGTGCATGCCCATTTTTGCTCCCCCGAACATCAGGGAATGAGCCATATTGTTGCCATCCCCGATGTAAGAAAGCTTAAGCCCCTGCAGCTCCGGTTTTTTTTCTTTGATTGTAAATAGATCGGATAGGACCTGGCATGGGTGCAGCAGATCCGTCAGGCCGTTAAGGACCGGCACCGTGCTGTGTTCAGCGAGATCCACCACATCTTGATGGTCGTAGGTGCGGATCATAACCCCGTCCAGGTAGCGGCTCAGGTTTCTGGCAGTATCGGCAATGGTTTCTCCCCTTTTCAGCTGTAAATCCGCGGCGCTCAGGTAGAGGCCGTAACCGCCCAACTGCCAGACGCCCACTTCAAACGAAACTCTTGTCCTGGTCGAAGCTTTTTGAAAGATCATCCCCAGGGTCTTGCCTTTGAGAGGGTGATAGATCTCACCCAGATGGTGTTTCATTTTTAAAATATGGGCCGTATCCAAAATTTGATTAACTTCTTCCCGGGTCAAATCGTGAATGGACACTACGTCTTTGCCCTTCATCTTTACAGCCATTGGCAGGAACCTCCTTGACATTAATCGCTTTCAACAATACAGGCGATACCCTGGCCGCCGCCTATACAGAGAGTGGCCAGGCCTTTTTTCGCTCCCCGCTTTTGCATTTCGTAAAGCAAAGTAACAAATATTCGCGCTCCACTGGCCCCAATCGGGTGGCCGAGAGCGATAGCTCCCCCGTTAACATTGACAATGTCCGGTTCCGGCTCCAATTCTTTCATAACGGTCAAAGCCTGGGAGGCAAATGCCTCGTTGGCTTCGATTAGATCAAGATCATTGATTGACCAGCCGGCCTTCGCCAGGGCTTTTTTCGTGGCCGGGATCGGTCCGGTCCCCATAACTGAAGGATCTACTCCTGCCGATGCATAGCCGCGGATGGTCGCCATGGGTTTTATACCCAACTCATCCGCTTTTTCCCGGCTCATAACCACGACCGCGGCAGCGCTGTCGTTAATACCGGATGCATTTCCGGCTGTTACAGTGCCGTCTTTTTTAAAAGCCGGGCGAAGTTTGCCGAGTGCCTCGAGCGAAGTTCTCCGGGGATGTTCATCAACCTCAAAAACAAGGGTTTCGCCCTTTTTCTGGGGAATAGAAACAGGCACAATCTCGTCTTTAAACCGGCCGCTTTCGATGGCGGCATGCGCTTTTTCCTGGCTTTCCAGGGCAAACTTATCCTGCATTTCCCTGGTTATCCCGTAACGTTCAGCCAGGTTTTCCGCGGTTATGCCCATATGACTGTCATTAAATGCGCACCAGAGGCCGTCTTTGATCATCATATCGACCGCTTTTGCATCGCCCATGCGCATGCCCCAGCGGGCTCCGTCGAGCACGTAGGGTGCGGCGCTCATATTTTCGGTGCCTCCGGCAACAATTATGTCTGCTTCACCGGCGGCTATGGCCGATGCCGCCTGGGTAATCGTTTTTAACCCCGAACCGCAGACCTTGTTCACAGTTATACACGGAGTTTCCACCGGGAGTCCGGCTTTCAAAGCAGACTGCCTGGCAACATTTTGCCCCAGGCCTCCCTGCAGTACACAGCCCATTGATACCTCGTCAACCAGTTCGGGCTTGATCCCGGATTTCTCCAGGACCGTTTTTATTGCCAGGGCGCCCAGATCAGCGGCGCCCACATTTTTTAATGATCCGCCGAAGGTTCCGACGGCGGTCCTGATTGCACTTACTATTACCGTCTCTTTCATTTAATCATAATCCTCCTTGTCCTTTCAAGGTTTATGCCTTTACCAAATAAGGTTGCGGCCGTCATAAGCCTTGAATAAAAGTTATACCGGGTTAAGCCCGTCCTATGATGTAACGGTACGGGTCCACCTCTTCGCGCAGGCACTCCAGTTCTTCTTTGCGCGGCGGTTCACTTTCCATCATACTGTCGTTCCAGAGCAGTTCAAACCCCGTCTTTTCGATAATCTTTCCCCTGGTGATGCCGGGATGCATACTTTCCACTTTCATCCGTTTCGTATCCTCATCGAAACCAATCACGCAGAGGTCTGTGATCACCTTGTATGGTCCGCTGCCCGGCGGCAGTCCCGCTTCTTCCCGGGCTCCCGGACCGGTCAGATAACCCGGGGTGGTGATGAAATCAATATTTTCAGTAAATCTTTTGGGGTCCTGCGGAGTAATCATCATCGTTTTCCAGCAGAGCGAGCCAAGATCGTTTGCTCCGCCGCTCCCCGGAAAACGGACCTTTGGGTTCTGATAATCCTCTCCGATCATGGTGGAATTTATATTGCCGTACTGGTCAATCTGCGCTCCACCAAGAAAGGTATAATCGACCAGGCCGCGCTGGCAGGTTTCCATGATTTCCGGCATGCTTGTCGCGGCCAGGGCCCGGTAAAATGTTCTTGAATCACCGACCGATATAGGCATGGAGGGAAGAAGCGGCCCGATTCCCCCTGCTTCAAACATAATCATCAAGCGCGGGGAATACAGTTTCTGGGCCAGCATGGCTGCGGCACAGGGGGCTCCTGTTCCCACTACAACAATGCTGTTGTCCTCCAGGTTACGGGAAGCGAGGCTGATCATAAGTTCCATACTGTTATATTCCATCCTTTAGAACCTCCTTTATTATGAAAGTTGGTATATTATTTTTCCACCAGGGTCTCCTGGTAGCGCAGTTCCTGCAGGCGCTTCATTCCGCCGATTGTATCCAGGTAAGCGTTAAAATCATTCACGCCGTAAATGTGTTTTTCGAGAAAGGCGGATATTTCTTCCGGGTCCTGTTCGGCCTTGAGCCAGTCGCGCAGGTGCTCTTCATCGCTGAAGTACTCATAAGCCATGTTCCCCGGGTAACTGCCGAATGGCACCTCTATGACGGCATCGACCAGGTAGTAAGGAATCACGGTTCTTGCCGGGTCGCGGCGAATCATTTCATTGGGAATCAACCTTTCAGTGGTTACGATCAGCCGTTTGGAGGCCCTGGCCAGGTCCGCGTCAGCGACCATAATTCCGTCGATCTGGCAGTTGCCGTAAACATCGGCCCGGTGGACATGAATTATGCCCACATCGGGATAAAGGGCCGGAACAGCCAGGTATTTAGAGCCGGTAAAGGGGCATTCCATTTTTATGGCGGCGCTGTATTTTTCGGTGTCGGTGCCCAGCATACAGCGCACCGGCATAAAAGAAACCCCCATGGCCGCCGCTTTATAGCGCCATGTAAGGGCGGCATTTGTCCACTCTGTTATTTCAATGGAACCGCTTTCCACCGCTTTGCGGGCGGCTTTGGATAACCCGCGTGCTTCCAAGCCGACAATATAGGCGATATCACAGCGATTAATAGAGCTGCCGGCCACCAGGATTTGAAAATCATGAGTGGCTGTATGCCCGGCCAGGCCCAAATTATTTAACCTCTTACGAACAATTTCATGCAGGACCGCGGTCGGGATCCGGTTTGCGCCAAAACCGCCCACACCGATATAATCACCGGCGTTAATCAGGCTGGAAACAGCATGATCCACTGTAGTAACTTTTTCCACCATTTTACGAGGCTTTATATCCCGAAAATATTCCCTTGCCCGATCTGCATCGGGATCGGTAAAAATCTTTCCGATACCGGCGGGTTTGTAGGTAACATTTCGTTCTTTTAAGTATTCGTTATGGTTTACCAAACCAATCCACCTCCAGTTGTGGGTATACTGTTATAATTTTACCAATACCTACGGATATTAATATTCGCCTATCGGCATGCGTTCCCTGCCGAAATTGGCAAAAAGTTGGCCGTACCCCGGGATGCAGGGACATAAAAAACCCCGGCCTTTTGCCTGATCCGGCAGGCCGGGGCTATAAATAAAGCTGTACAGTAAGCTATACTTTAAGCGATCGTTTTTTTAATTTCCCGATCCTTTAATTCACGCCTCAGTATCTTGCCTACTCCGGATTTGGGTAAAGCATCGATGAATTCTACCTCCCGGGGAATCTTGTAGGCCGCCAGGTACCCTTTGCAGTACTCTTTAATTTCTTCCTCGGTCGGTTTTTCTCCCGGTTGAGAGACCACAAAGGCCTTCACGCTTTCTCCCCTGTACTCGTCGGGTATGCCGATGGTGCATGCCTCCAGAATTTTGGGGTGGGCGAACAGTAGATCATCGATCTCGTTGGGATAGATATTAAACCCTGAAGCAATAATTATGTCCTTTTTCCGGTCAACTACTGAAAGGTAACCTTCTTCGTCCATTACCCCTATATCGCCGGTGTAAAGCCAGCCGTCCTTTATTGTTTCCGCGGTTGCTTCCGGGTTCTTGTAATACCCTTTCATCAGCTGCGGGCCTTTAATCAAAATTTCTCCGGGTTCACCGAAAGGCATTTCTTTTGTTCCGTCATCAACGTCTACTATTTTTATTTCCGTGTTCGGCACCGGGATGCCCTCAGTGCCCGGCTTCACTTTTCCGCCCCAGGGACTGACTGTAGCGGTAACTGTGCATTCGGTCAGCCCATAGATGCTGATCAAATCGTCACCGGTCAACTCTTTTAAGCGGTTGTATGTCTCAATAGGCAGCGGTGCCCCACCGGAAAAGTAACCTTTGATAAATGATTTGTCCATGCTGCGGAATTCGGGGTCATTGAGCAAGCCGTTATAGATTGTGGGAACACCGGGCAGATAATGCGGCCTGTATTTCTTCACTGCATCAAGTACATTGGCCGGGTCGGGACGGGGCAGGGTTATGGCTTCCAAACCCAGCCAGACCGGCAGGTTTTGCATGATTGTAAATCCGGCGGTGTGGAAATAGGGCAGGTCAGCCAGCATTTTTTCTCCCGGCTCAACTCCCGGAAGCCAGGCGGCAAACTGCTGGACATTAACTGAGAGGTTTGCATGGGTTTGCATAACGCCTTTACTTAAACCGGTGGTTCCTCCCGTGTAAAGCAGGGCGGCTACTTCGTTCCAGGAGGATTGATCTTCTACCTGGTCGGGTGGATGAGCGGCAATTAGATCTGTAAACTGGTAAACATCATCCTGGGGAGTAATTTTTCTGTACATTTTCTTTTTGATTAGAGGATAAAGCTGTTTTTTGGGGAAAGGAAGGTAATCATTGATGTGGCAGGTTATAATCGCTCTAAGGCCTGTTTCTTTCTTCAAATTGAGCATCCTTGGCAGGAGCATATCGAGAGCGATCGCTACACTCGACTCGGAATCGGTCAGCTGGTGTTTCAATTCGCGCTCCGTATACAGCGGGTTGTTCATCACCGATACGGCCCCGATCCTGTAAATCGCGTAGTTGGCTATTACCGTTTGTGGCAAATTTGGCATAAGCAGGGCGACCTTATCGTCTTTTTTCACACCAAGATCCAGCAATGCCCTGGCAAAGCGGTTTACCAGTTGATCAAGTTCCCTGTAGCTGATAATCCCGCCCATCCAGTTAAGGGCGTTTCCTTCCGGCAGTTTTTCGACATTTCTACTCAATACGCGGGACATGGTAATCTCTTCAAACTCCATTTCACGCGGAACCCCGGGAGCATAAGCTTTAAACCATACCTTTTCCAAGGTTAACGCCTCCTATTTTTTTATCCTAACTTAACTGCCGGCAAGCTTAAATTATCAATCTTCTTTTACGGAATAACCAGCTCCAGGTCGCTGAGCGGGTAAGCCGAACAGGGGTGAAAATAACCGAGTATTTTATCGGCTGCCCGCCTGCCGTCCGAACCCTGCCTTTGGTAGACCCGCCCTTTTAAAAGCTGTGAGCGGCAAAAACCGCATTCTCCGTTGCGGCACTGCGACTCGGGATCGAGCCCGGCCCTTTCAAAGGCAACAAGCACGGATTCGTTGGCATTTGCCGGAATTTCCCTTGACAAGCCCAGGCGATGAACCCTGATTACAAATTGTTTTTCTTTAAGCCCTTCAGGGTACCCCGGCTCCACAGAAATGTCTTCCGGTGCACCCAGAATCTCGGTCCTGATCAATCGGCGGGGGATACCCATTTGCTCCAGCTGGCGGGTACAGTAGACGTGCATTTCCGGCGGCCCGCAGATAAAAAAACTTTTACCCTCCGGATCCCCGACAACTTCCCTGATCAGAGCCGTGTCAATAAAGCCCCTGCGTCCCTCCCAGCTCTCGTCCGGCTCACTAATAACGTGACAGACGCTTATTTTATCAGGATTCTTCCGGGCCAGTTCTTCTAGTTCATTTTTAAAAATTATTTCATTGCTGTAACAACTGCCGTAAATCATATTTAGCTTGAAACAGGCCCCGCCGCTTGCGATTTCCCTGGCCATGGAGCGAATCGGGGTAATGCTGTCCCCACCGACCAGGGCTACTACGTGATCGCTGTCACGCAGGCGATCGTGATAAAAATTGCCATGCGGGCCGGTTGCCGAAACCAATGTTCCCTTTTCCCAGTTGTCAAAGATATACCTGGATAAAAACCCGTTTTCTATATAGCTGACTGTCAGTTCATAAAAAGAAGCGGATTCAGAAGGTGCGGATGATATTGAATAAGGGCGGGTTACCTTTACCCCGTCTACCGTGGCTTTTACGCTTATATATTGCCCGGCTCTAAAAAACGGCAGGGCGCCGCCGTCCGCTGATTTAAAGCGATATGTTTTTACATTTGCCGATTCTTCGGTTATACCGGTAACGACCATTTCAATCCCGGGTGGATGCAGCCTTTTCACCAGCTCTTTGATCGGGTCGGCTGTGTTTACTGCGTCCGGCGCCCTGCTTGCTTTTTCCGTGCGGAGTGCGGGAAGTTCGAACATTTTAGCCATGTCTTGACTAAATCCTTGTATTTCCACTATTCACTCCCCCTTTCGCCTTTTCCCGGCCGGTTTAAACTTTGTTTATTTCTCAGCTTTCTTAAAACAGCACCGGCGGCTCCGCGTCCCGAGAGCATTGAGGGGGCATAACCATGGCCCATGGAGGCAAATCCTCCCGCAAACTCAAGACCTTCAATATATTTTTCATATGGTCCGGCCATTGTTCGGGCCACGACAGAGTCCCAGGTATCCTGCTCGTAGCCGTACATAACCCCTTTATAGGCCCCGGTGTAGCGGGCAAAAGTCTGGGGGGTGGCCACTTCAATTTCTTCGATATGCCTCCGGATCGGTATATCGAGATAGCAGCCAAGCTTATCGATCATCCCTTCGGCAATTGTCGTTTTAGTGGAAAAGTACTCTTCCGCGCTTACATTATTCCACACTTCAGGTCCAACCAGGGTCGTGCTTGAGAGAACGGTGGTGCCCGGTGGCGAACAATCCGGGTTGGCGTTGTTAAGGCATACCACGGCCTGCATATCCTGTGCTTCCATGGTGTAAAAGTTTTTGTAGGCATCTTCAGTATTAAGGCCCGGTCCGATAAAATAGCTGTAACTGTCAAGGCCCAGCTCTTCAGGAGAACAATTCAAACCCAAGTAAACTACGAAAGCGCTGGTGCCCAGTTTTCTGGAGCCGGTCAGTTTTTTTGCCTCTACCGGCACTTCCGCCTGCGGTTGGATCAAACTGCCGTAGACCAGGTGTGGAGATATGTTGGCCACAACACAGGGGGCCTGGAATTGTTCGTTCCGGCATGTTCGCACCCCGGTCACCCTGCCATTTTCAACCGTAATTTGCTCAACGCGCGTGTTGTAGAGTGTCTGCGAGCCAAGCTCACGGATTCTTTTGTCCATAGCCGCCGAAAGCCCATGTGAGTTGTACCTTGGTATATAGGCTCCTTTACTGATATAGCTGTAAAGCATTACAGCGAAAATTGTAAAACTCAGCCGGCTCAAAGGCACTCCAAGGTAGCACCAG
>PUNU01000214.1 GCA_003551865.1 Syntrophomonadaceae bacterium | reverse complement strand
TTGTTCCTTACCGATAGGGTACCGAAGGGGAGTTATTTTCCATCTGCCGGCAGGAAATGAGCTGGAAAAGAAGAACAGTAGATCTTTGAATCTTATAAGTCAGCCGTAAAAAGCGAGGTATCAATATGCTGATTATTTTATTGGGGCCACCGGGGGCAGGCAAAGGAACACAGGCAGAAAGACTGGTGGATGAATATGGTCTTGCCTATATTGCCACAGGCGATATTTTAAGAAAAGCGGTTAAAGAGGAATCGATTCTGGGTCGCAAGGCCAAGGAATACATGGATAGCGGAAAGCTGGTTCCCGACGAGGTTGTGGTGGAAATAGTCAGAGAACGTTTGAAGGAACCGGATTGTGAAAACGGTGCACTTTTGGACGGGTTTCCCAGGACAGTCGCCCAGGCTACTTTTTTAGATAAGGTTCTTCCTGAAATAGGGGCTAAAATCGATCGGGTTTTATTGATTAAGGTAGACGAACAGGAATTGATTAACCGCCTGACAGGAAGGCGGGTTTGCAGTGACTGCGGTGCGAATTATCATATTAAATTTAACCCGCCCAAGGTGCGTAATGTATGTGACCAGTGCGGTGGAGACCTTTACCAGAGGGAAGACGACTCACTGGAAACCGTCACTGAGAGGCTGGAGGTATATAAAAAGCAAACCGAACCGGTGGTTGACTTTTATGAAGAACAGGGCCTTATCAGTGAAATTGATGGCAACCAGGAGATGGAGGATGTTTACAAGCAAATCAAAGATATCGTAGAAAACCTTTAAAGGTCGGTGCTTCAAATATTATGGCGGAGTACCATGTTGGTCAACTTGTTGAGATGAAAAAAGGGCATCCGTGCGGTTCGAACTGCTGGAGAATAATCAGGGTCGGCATGGATTTTCGCATAAAATGTGTTAACTGCGGACGCAGTGTATTAATACCTCGCACCCGTTTTGAGCGGCGGGTAAAAAAAGTTATATCGGATGACGCCGAAGTATGAATTTGGGCGGGAGGCGGTTTTATGGCCTGGAGCTGTGGCATCGTCGGCCTTCCAAACGCCGGCAAATCGACATTATTTAAGGCGGTTACCGCCCTTGATGTAACCATTGAAAGCTATCCATTTTCTACAATCGATCCCAACAAGGCAATTGTCGCGATCCCGGACCAGCGTTTAAAAGCCCTGGCCGATGTTTGCGGTTCAACAAAAATCACCCCGGCAACCATAGAGGTTTTTGATGTAGCCGGTCTGGTTGAGGGAGCAAGCAGGGGTGAGGGGCTGGGCAATCAATTCCTGGGGCATCTTCGCAATGTCGATCTTTTGATACATGTTGTTGCAGGATTTGGGCAATCGGCTTACGGCGAAGCTGACCCCGGCTTGAGCATTGATATCGTCAACCTTGAACTCAGCCTGGCTGACATAGAAGTAATTTCCAGAAGGAGGCAGAAGGTTGAGCCAAAAATAAAAAGCGGCGACAGGTCGGCACAGCATGAACTTAATTTGTTGTCCAAACTGGAAGAAAGCCTTAATAGTGGTATACAGCTGCGGGATTTGCAGTTTGAAGATGAAGAAATGCCGGCTTTGGAGCAGCTCAGCTTGCTCACGCTTAAGGACATGGTCTATGTTTATAATACTAACGAAGATTCTTTTCTGGATCCTGATATTTCATTTTTTCCTCGAAACAGTAAAGTCGTTTCCATGTGTGCCCGTCTCGAAGCGGAAATAGCTGATTTGCCTGAAGAAGAGAGAGAGACTTTCCTGCAGGCATACGGTGTTGAAGAAAGCCGGACTGAAAAATTGCTCCGGGAGTGTTACAATCTTTTGAACCTGGTAACTTTTTATACCGTAAAAGGCGACGAAGCCAGGGCGTGGGTGGTTCCAGCCGGCATTCGGGCAATCGAAGCGGCGGGAAAAGTCCATACCGACATGGAAAAAGGGTTTATAAATGCCGAGGTGATTGGCTGGGATTCACTGCTTGCCGAGGGCAGTCTGGCCAAAGCCCGCGAAAAAGGACTTTGCCGCATAGAAGGACGTGATTACCGGGTTGGAGATGGGGACGTCATGTTTATTCGCTTTCGGTCCTAAGCCTGGAGATGAACAAAATGGATAAACAATGGTCTTTTGCCGTGCGGGTAATTTTATTAATTTTCTTCGTGGTGGGCGCGATCTGGCTCCTGCAGAGCCTGGCCTGGCTGGCGGCGCTTATTTTAGTCAGCACTTTGATCGTATACATTTTTTACCCCCTGCTGACTTTTTTAAAGAATAAATTCCGCCTGAACCACGGTGTGGCAACCGGCCTGGTTTTTATTGCATTTTTGCTTTTTTTTGTTCTCGTTATAAGCCTGCTTGTCCCGGTTATCTATTTTGAATTTACCGAGCTGATGGAAGATTTTCCTCACTATACAGCGCGCATTCAGGCTTTCATTTCATGGCTGTCTCAGCAGCTGATCTATTTTGATCTGGAAGAAGAAGTCAGAAGTTTTCTATTGGGGCTGTCGGAAAACCTTCACCAGGCTGTAGAATACCTGGCTGAAGCTTCAATTTACCTTATCGGCGGAGCTGTTGATTTTATCCTGGTCCTTTTCCTGGTTTTTTACCTGCTTTATGATTTTCAATCTGTCCGGGAACAGCTGGTGTCCCTGGTTCCCTTGAAAAAACGCCGCACAGCCGAAGAGATTCTCGCAATTATTGATGCAAATGTCGGGACCTTTATACGCGGCTCGCTAATTCGTTGTTTCATAGTAGGGGTAATTACCGGAACGGCCCTTGCTATTGTAGGCATGCCCCATGCGATGCTCCTGGGCCTGATAGCGGGAATCTTTAACTTTATTCTCTATATAGGGCCTTATATTGCTGCTGTGCCGGCAGTTTTGCTGAGTCTTTCACCATTAGCTCCCTCTCCTTTGTTGATTATTTTGATATACGTAGCAATACAGGTCCTGGACGGTATGTTTTTAGCACCGGTAGTGCTTGGCCGGGTTATTAAGATGAAGCCAATTACAATTATCGTGGCAATACTGGCCGGCGGGGGCCTGGCCGGTTTGCTGGGTATGGTGCTGGCCGTCCCGGTCGCGGGCATCATCAAGAGTATCCTGGACCTGATCAAGCAGGGTCCTGCTTACCGCGAAGACAGCACTTCATAAGCCGATAAGCACGGAAGGCGGCATGCAGGCAGCCGATTGCGGCGTATTATTTTCTGCCCGGGACAAACGGCGGGGATTTTAGCTTTTAACAGCTTGCCGGGGCAATATAAATATGCTATTATGTTTGAGGTTATTCCCTGCCCCTTAAGCGGGGCCGTAAGTCCAGAGGGAGGTGATAGACGTTGGGACTTTATGAAATTATGTTTATTATCCGTCCGGACCTGGAGACGGAAGAACATGAAGAAGTATTAAACGAACTGAAAAGCACCATCAGCAAGAACCGGGGCACAGTCGAAAAAGCAATTGACTGGCAAAAACGCAGGCTGGCATACGAGATTAACAACTACCAGGAAGGTCACTACTACCTCCTTTACTTCAGCGGTTCAGGCGAAATAATTCCCGAAATCGAACATTTCTTCCGGGTTTCCGATGCGGTAATCCGTTATATCGTTGTGCGCACAGACGAACAGGCTCTTGAAGACGCTGCCGCTACCGAAGAAGCGGCCGAGGCATCAGAAGCCGGGGAGTCACCTGAACCTGGCGAAGCCGCCCCGGCAGAGGAAATTGAAGAAGCCGGGGAAACTGGTGCCGGTGAGCAGGGCGGCGATAGTGAGGAAAAGCAAGAAGAAAAGTCAGAATAAAAGACCGTTAATGATTAGATTGAGAGGATGGGGAAACCATGTTAAATCAGGTTGTATTGATCGGGCGTTTAACACGTGAGCCGGAACTTCGTTATATTCCGGGCAGCGGTACACCGGTAGCGAATTTTACCCTGGCAGTAGATCGTCCTTTTACCAACCAGCAGGGAGAAAGGGAGACTGATTTTATCAATATTGTAACCTGGAGAAAGCAGGCGGAAAACTGTGCCAATTATTTGAAAAAAGGCAGTCTGGCCGCTGTTAGCGGGCGTCTGCAGATCAGGTCTTTTGATGACAGCCAGGGTGTAAGGCGCAAAGTAGCCGAAGTAGTCGCCGGCGATGTTCGCTTCCTTGACAAGCCGAGCGGGTCCGGTGAATCGAAACCGGATGAGACCGGTTCCCAGAATTTTGACGATGTCGAAATTAGCGAGAATGATGTTCCTTTTTAACGAAAGGAGAGTGATTTAATGAGGCGTGACAGAGGCAGAAAGCCAAAAAGGAAGATCTGCAGTTTTTGTGTCGATAAAATTGAAAACGTCGATTACAAACAGTACGATAAATTAAAACGTTTTGTTACCGAACGCGGAAAAATTTTGCCGCGCCGCATTTCCGGCAACTGTGCGAGGCACCAGCGCCAGCTGACCCGGGCGATAAAAAGGTCCAGAATAATGGCCCTGCTGCCATTTACCTCAGAGTAAGAAATACAGCACCGCGGTTATTTACGGTGTCGGGATAATTATTCCGGACACCGTTTTTTGTTGGCAGGAGTGAGGACAATGTGAAGCGAATTTACCGGTAGCCGATCTTTTACATCGGCAAGCGGAAAGGAGCGATTATTAGATGCAGGTAATATTACAGCAGGATGTTCCCAACCTGGGCAAAAAGGGGGACTTAAAGGATGTGGCTCCCGGTTATGCCCGCAACCATCTTTTCCCCCGCGGTTTGGCTGTCGAGGCGACGCCTCAGCGTTTGCGTGATTGGGAAAAGCGCCGGGAAAAAGAAGAAATGATCCAACGCCAGCAGGAAGAACAGGCTCGCTCACAGGCTGAACAACTGGCTCAAAAAGAGCTGGTTTTTAAGATGCCCGCCGGTGAAGGTGGACGACTTTTTGGTTCTGTTACACCGGCTGATATTTCAGCCAGGCTTTCCGAGAAGGGTTTTGAAGTTGATAAGAAAGATATTGAGATTGATGGACAAATTAAAAGCATCGGTGATCACGCGGCTGCTGTGCGGCTGTATCCGGGTATAAAAGCAGACCTGGCTATCAGGGTGGAAAAAGAAGAGTAACTCCCTGATGAAAGGAGGCCTTTCCAGGTGGTAGTTATAGGCGACAGAGTTCCGCCTCAAAGTAAAGAAGCCGAACAGTCTGTCCTTGGTTCAATGATTATTGACAAAGAAGCAATTTATGCTGCAGCTGAGCTGCTTGTCGAGCAGGATTTTTACAGCACTGCCCATCAGAAAATTTTTGATGCCATTATTTCCTTAAGTGAAAAAGGCGAGCCGGTCGATCTGGTTACCCTGTCTGAAGAACTGCAGCGCAAGCAGTGCCTGGAAGAGGTTGGTGGCAGGGCATACCTTGTGACCCTGGCCAACGCTGTTCCTACGGCGGCAAACGTGCAGTACCATTCCAATATTGTCAGGGAAAAGTCAATACTGCGGTCCCTGATCCAGGCTGCAACCGGCATTGTTACCCGCAGTTATGAGGCGCCGGACAGTGTAGATGAGTTTTTGGACGAAGCGGAACAAATCATTTTTGAAATTGGTCGCCGGGGCAAGCACCAGGGATTTGCCCCCCTGAAAGACGTCCTGGTACAGGCCTTCGATCGCATAGAGAAGCTTTATGATGAAAAAAAAGGAGTCACCGGCCTGGCTACAGGATTTAAAGACCTGGACCGTTTGTGTTCAGGACTGCAGAATTCCGATCTTGTCGTAGTGGCCGCTCGCCCCAGCATGGGGAAAACAACTCTGGCTCTCAACATGACCCAGCAAATTGCGGTTAATGAAAAAAAGCCGACGGCATTTTTCAGTATGGAGATGTCGAAAGAACAGCTGGCACAGCGGCTGCTTTGTGCCGAAGCTCAAATCGATGCCCAGAACATGAGGCGAGGCTTTCTCTCCCAGGAAGAGTGGCAGAAGTTGACCAGGGCTGTGGGACCTTTAAGTGAATCCCCTCTTTACATTGACGATACGGCTTCCCTTTCCGTAATGGAGGTTAGAGCCAAGGCCAGGAGGCTCAAAGCTGAAAAGGGATTAGAAGCGGTTTTTGTCGATTATCTCCAGTTAATGCGTGGTTTTAGTCGGGCTGAAAGCCGCCAGCAGGAGCTGTCAGAAATCTCACGAGCTTTAAAAGCCCTGGCAAAGGAACTTAATGTCCCGGTCGTGGCTCTTTCACAACTCAGCAGGGCCGTGGAAAAAAGGCCGGATCGGCGTCCCATCCTTAGCGACTTAATGGAATCCGGGGGCATAGAAGCCAATGCAGACCTGGTTATGTTTATTTACCGGGAATCTTATTACAACCGGGATTCCGATAAAGGCAACGTTGCCGAAATTAATATTGCCAAGCAGCGTAACGGGCCGACCGGTTTGGTGGAGCTTTACTTCCTTGACCGATATACAAAATTTGCCAATATTGCCCGTGAATCTATAAGGGAAGAAGGGTGAAGTCGGTTATGAAAGGCAAGCAGTACGATGTGATTATTGTTGGTGCCGGCCCGGCCGGCATCTTTGCTGCCCTGGAACTTACAGAAAAGAGCGACGCCAGGGTGTTGATTGTTGACAGGGGAGCCCCCCTGGAGAAGCGCCGGTGCAAGAATCAGAAAGAATATGGCCGCTGCCTCAAGTGTTCACCCTGTGCGATAACCTGTGGTTGGGGCGGTGCCGGGGCTTTTAGCGACGGCAAATTGACCCTGACCTCTGCTTTTGGGGGGTTTTTGAATGATTTTATTGACCAGTCTGCACTGGATGAACTGATTGAGGAAGTAGACAGAGCTTACCAGTCGTTTGGTGCATCGGCCGGGCTTTATGGAACAAATCGGGAAGCGATCAAAAAAATGGAGAGATGTGCCGCTGCGGCGGGTTTAAGCTTGATCCCGGCTCGTATCAGGCATATGGGTACAGAAAAATGCTATCATGTTTTAAAGAACATGTATGACGCCCTCTTTGATCAGGTTGATATCAAGATGAATACGGTTGTTGAAGAACTGGTGTGCGAAGAGGGCAAAGTTTTTGGGGTCAGGCTCGAAAACGGTGAAACTTACACCGCTGACTATGTAATTTGTGGCCCCGGCAGGGTCGGTGCCGAATGGATATTCCGGGAGTCAAAGCGCCTGGACTTGACGGGATCCACCAACCCGGTCGATATCGGAGTGCGGGTGGAGGTGCCCGCCGTACTCATGGAGGAACTGACCAGCCAAATATACGAATCCAAGCTGATTTACTTTACCAGCCAGTTCGATGACAGGATTCGCACTTTCTGCATGAACCCTTACGGGGTAGTGGTGACCGAACATAATGAAGGCCTGATCACTGTAAACGGGCACAGCTATGCGGAAACCAAAACGGACAATACAAATTTTGCCTTGCTGGTAAGTAAATCTTTTACAGAACCTTTTAATGAACCGATCCGCTATGGCCGCTATATTGCCAGCCTGGCCAATATGCTGGGAGACGGTGTGCTTATCCAGAGGCTGGGCGATTTGTTGATGGGCCGGCGGTCCACTCCGGAAAGGATAAACCGGGGACTGGTCCGTCCCACCATGGCCGAAGCTACTCCGGGTGACTTAAGCCTGGTATTGCCTTACCGTTACCTGATCGCCATAATTGAAATGCTCGAAGCGCTCGACAAATTAACTCCCGGGGTCAACTCCAGGCATACGCTTTTGTACGGTGTCGAAGTGAAGTTTTACTCCTTCCGGCTTTCTTTATCCTCGAGTTTGGAGACCGCGATAGAAAATCTTTTTGCTGTTGGAGACGGGGCCGGGGTTACCAGGGGTCTGGTCCAGGCCTCGGCGTCGGGGATGCTCGCTGCCCGGGAAATCATCAGCCGGATGCGGAAAAACTGATTATGAAAGAGGGGTGCAACCGGCACCAAGGTTCCGGGGCAGGATATTTTTAATCTTTGTTGAATAATAATATGTTATTTTTTTTTCTTGCAAGTGCTTGTCCTTAAATATGCAGCGATAATGGTATTAAAAAGCATATTTGCGTAACAGCAAAGGGTCCTTGATTTTAATTGGCGGCTGTTTGACAACCTAGAGGGGAACATCGCAGAAAGGAACGTCCTAAGCAAATGAAATCGAAGTCAATTCTTCGCACAGTGCCTGCGGGAAAAAGGCCTCCCTGAAAAAAGCCGACACGCTGCAGGCAGATTCTTGAAAAGCTGCCGGCCTGGTTTCGGGCCGGGAAAATTAAAGCATTTTACTTTATTATTATTTCCACCTTGTTTTTATTGTTTTTTTTAGGCCTAAATGAATACATGGGCAGGTATGCCTATGTGGTTTTCCTGGATGGCCAAGAAGCAGGCGTTGTAGACAATGCAAAGGATATTGAACACTTTGTATCCGATTTGGCTGAGCGCTGTGGTGATTTATATGGTATGGAAATGAATCCTGTTGAAGATATAGTCGTCCGTAAAGAATACAGGCCGGACAGCAAACCTGAAACGGAAGCTGTTCGTGCCTTTATTCGCCAGCATATGACCATGTTGACCGATGCTTATATGATAACCGTGGATGGCACGCCGCTTATTCCGGTAGATTCGAAAGAAGTTTTGGATGAGGTAGCCGGTTCCCTGAAAGCCGCTTACAAGCGGAGCGGTGAAGGCATTGAAACCCTGGAATGCAACATACTGGAAGAAATGTCAATTATAAGCTGCCGGGTTCCGCCGGAGAAGATATTGACCGTGGAAGAGGCTGTATCGCTGCTGG
>PUNU01000234.1 GCA_003551865.1 Syntrophomonadaceae bacterium | reverse complement strand
TGTTATCTCTCCGAGCCCGGCAAGGTCGACCACGGAACGCAGCGATCGCCCAATCAAGCGCTGGATCTCCAGGCTGCGGGCATTGGCGGAGCCCCTTTCCCTGTCCAGCCTCTTATCGGTCGAACGCGGCAGCATGGCATATTCCGCCGTCACCCACCCCTGCTTCGTGCCGTGCAGGAACTGGGGCACCCGGTCTTTTACCGAAGCGGTGCAGATGACTTTGCTCTCGCCCAGTTCGATCAGCACCGAGCCTTCCGGGTGCTTTAAATAGGACCCGGTAATCTTAAGCGGCCGCAGCTCATTGTTTTTTCTGCCGTCTTTTCGCATCCCGCCCTGTCCTTTCCGGCAGCCGTTTTCCGTTTTATTCCCCGCCCAGAAGCTATTTCCTTCCTGTTTTAAGCGGCTTCTTTTTATAAGCAGCCATAAGTTAAGTTTTTTAGAGGAAAAAGGAGGGGAAAAAAAGAATAATTATATGGTGGGACTTGACCCGGCCAACCCGTAATAATCCGGCCGGGAGCCAGGGAGGCTGACAGATGGAAACAAGCTACATCATAGCGGCAGTCCTCGTTCTAATCGTCTTATTTACCATTTATTCTTACAACCGCCTGGTTAGGATGCGCATCATGGCCGATACGGCCTATGCAAACATCGACACCCTCCTGCAGAAGCGGTTTGACCTGGTGCCCAACCTGGTTAACACGGTTAAAGGATACATGGAACATGAACGGGAGCTGCTCGAAGCCATAACCCGCGCCCGGACCGAATGGCTGAAGGCCTCGTCGATCAAGGAAAATGCCGGCGCCGATGAAACGGCCTCCAGGGCGTTAAAAAGTCTTTTTGCCGTAGCGGAAAATTACCCTGAGCTGAAAGCAAACCAGAATTTCTTGATGCTCCAGGAAGAGCTGGTCGGAATAGAAAATAAAATTGCCTATGCCAGGCAGCGCTACAACCGCACTGTTATGGCCTATAATACGGCCATTCAAAAATTCCCCACCAACCTCTTTGCCAGGCTTTTTAATTTTGAGGCCCGGGAATTTTTCGCCGTAGAATCGGAACGGGTGCGGGAAGCGCCTGAAGTAAACATGCAGGGGGGCGGTGATTAAAGATGGATCCAATCTATGCCCAAATTGGAGCAAACAAAAGAAGGACTTTCCTTTTCTTCTTGCTTTATGCGATCCTGTTTGCGGCAATCGGCTATTTTGTCGGCATATACATGGGCGAGCCGATCATCGGGTTTGTTTTGGCCGCCGTTGTATTTATTGTGCTTTTTATGATCAGTTATTTCGGAGGGCAAAATGTGGTTAATTCAATGGCCGGAGCTAGAGAAGTAAGCAAGCGGGATGAACCGTTTTTATATAATACAGTCGAAGCGTTGAGCATCGCCGCCGGCAAACCGATGCCCAGGCTCTACATTATCGAAACCGACGTGCCCAATGCTTTTGCCGCCGGGCGCAATCCCGAGCACGCCAGTATTGCCGTTACCCGGGGGTTGATGAAACGCCTAAACCGCCAGGAGCTGGAAGGGGTTATAGCACACGAGATGGCCCACATAAACAATTACGACGTTTTGCTGGCCACCGTGGCGGTGGTGCTGGCAGGGGCAATCGTCTTTTTCGGAGTAATTGTGCGGCGGATGATCTTTTTTGGCAGGATGGGCCGGGGCGGCGGCCGCAGGGGCGGCCAGGGACAGCTGCTTATGATCCTGATCCTGATTGTTATCGCCATTTTAGCCCCGTTGTTTGCCCAGCTGCTCAGGTTTGCCATATCCCGCCAGCGTGAGTACCTGGCCGATGCAACGGCGGCCAATTTTACCGGTTATCCCGAGGGCCTGGCCGGCGCCCTGGAAAAAATCACCGAACAACAGGTGCAAAACAGTCCTATTGAAAACAAGGCCCTGGAGGGCCTTTATATCGTCAATCCTTCACTGGGAGCCCGCAAAACAAACCGGGCCAATGCATTGTTTTCGACACATCCTCCGGCGACCGAAAGGATCAAGCGCTTGAGAGCGATGTAGTTTTAAAGCTTGACCTGGTAAGCCTTGATTTCGCGCTGGAGCAGCTTGCAGCCTACCTCTTCAAAGGGACCCGGATCACCGCTGACAAAGAAGCGGTATCGGGGTTCTTCGCTGTTAAGCGGGTTTCTCATGCCGGAACTTTCAAGGATATTCTCGACTTCCAAGGCAATTTCCTCGCCGGAATTGATCAGCCTGACCCCGGGGCCGGTAACTTCCTGGATCAACTCGGTCATCAGGGGATAGTGGGTACAGCCAAGGATCAGGGTGTCAATATTTTCTTCGCCCAGGGAATCAAGATATTCATGAGCCACTTTTTTGGCCTCCGGAGTGTCGACCAGGTTGTTTTCAACCAGGAGAACGAAAAGAGGGCAGGCTTTGCTTACAATATGCAGAGAACCGTTCTTGTTTAGCAAAGCCCTGGTATACTCGGAACTGCCGATTGTCCCGACGGTTCCGATTACTCCGATCCTTCCACTGCGGCTGTGATCCAGGGCCGCCCTCACCCCAGGCTCGATCACCCCGAGCACCGGTTGTTCACAAACCTGCTGATAGTGCGACAAACCGGCTGCGGAGGCCGAATTGCAGGCCACCACCAACAGTTTGATTTCCTGGTGCTGCAAGAATTCAATCATCTCAAAAACAAAGCGCCGCACCTCGTCATATGGGCGAGGGCCGTAAGGCATCCGGGCGGTGTCACCGAAATAGATTATGCTTTCATGCGGCAGGCGCCTGCTTATTTCCCTCACAACCGTGAGGCCCCCCACCCCGGAATCGATGATTCCAATTGCTTTGTGAGCATCGATCAATTGTTTTTCATGTTCAGCCATCACTATTTCGCCTTCATTCCGGCAAAGTAACCGCCCATTATTTTACGGGTATCGAAAACCGATATAACTGCATCGGCATCATGAAATTTGACAGTGTTTATAAAAGAAGGCAGCTCTCGACGCTTGAGTAAAACCTGCAGGGTGCTGTGAGGCCCTTCCCTGCCGTAGCAAGGGGTTGAAGTTACCCCGTAACCCTTTTCACGCAGTATTTCTTCCAAATAGGCGCATTCGTGATCAGTGATCACCTGGGCGTTGACAAAACCGACGGCAATTTTTTCTTCGATCATACTTCCGGTCAGGTTGCCTGCAGCAAAACCGAGCCCGTAAGCGACAATGTTGGTCCACTGATCAAGGTTGGTAAGCACCAGCCCCAGGGCAGACAGGTAAAGGATCGCTTCAAAAAAACCAATAGCAGCGGCAATCTTACCCTGCTGCCTGGTCAGGTAGATTATACGTAAAGTCCCAAGGCTGACATGGGCAACCTTGGCAACAAATATGGCCAGGCAAGTCATTAAAACGGGCACTAAATTAAATCCTCCTATAACTGCAACCGGTAAATTATTATCTGTCAAAGCCGGATGATGGTTTGTAAGTCAGAAATAATTGTAGCAACCCGTTCTCCTGCTGTCAATTAAAATAAAAATTCCTTGCGCTAAAAGAAGGACTGCCATGACTATCTGACGAATCTTAAAAATAGAGACCTCAGCTCCTTTCGGGGAGTTCGGCTGTAACACCGTAAGAGGTCTCTTTCTATTACCTACCCCTCATTATATACTCATATACTCAAAACCTACTTAAAGTTTACACTACCAATTGCAGCGGGTGCACCGGATGTTTCCCAGGCGCACCCGCCCTGCTTCCTGGCATCAAACAGGTAAACGGTTAGTTGCTTCACCATTAATCTGCTTCTTGTTTTGCTGTATCCTGGAGTTTTTTCCATAATATTTTCCCTGTTCCGCTTTTGGGCAAGCTTTCTACAAGTTTAATCTCCCGGGGGTACTTATAGGCAGCCATCTGCTTTTTTGCCCAATTAATTATATCCTCTTCGGTTACCTTGCCCTTTGCATCATCCTTTAAAACTACATACGCTCTAATTTCTTCCACCTTTTTGACATGTGGCACTCCCACAACACAGCTTTCGAGAATATTCGGATGTTTATAAAGGTGGCTCTCCACTTCGGCGGGCCAAACTTTAAATCCGGCCGCATTAATCATTCTTTTGGTGCGGTCTACTATATAGAAGTAACCTTCTTCATCCATGTAACAAACATCCCCGGTTTTAAAAAATAGCTTGTTGTCAATTTCCATAAATGCCTCACGATCTTCTTCCGGACGGTTCCAGTAACCTTCCAGAACCTCAGGGCCGTTGAGTATCAGTTCTCCTTCCTGGTTCGGCGGCAGCTCTTCTCCAGTATCTACGTTAATGATTCTGGCATCAACACCAAAATCGGGAATGCCGATGCACTGCAGTTTTGGACGATCGGGGGGATTGAAATGAGTCTGTGATATAGTTTCAGTTAAACCGTATCCTTCCACGTATAAAAGGCCTGTTAATTGTTCCAGTTTTTCTCCAACCGTCCTGGGCAGAGGAGCACCTCCCCCACCAATGCCCAACAAAGAAGACAAGTCTCTTTTTTCAATATCGGGTGCAGCCAGTAAATCTACCACCATCGTGGAGATATTTACCCAGTGAGTGCAGAGTTTTTTCTCAATTGCCGATATCGCAGCTTCCCTGTCCCAACGTGATAACATCACAATTTTTGAACCGGCAAATATCGGTGTGAGGAAGCAGTGAATCAGTCCTGTTACGTGGAAAAAGGGCAAAACGGAAAGAACAACCGCGGAACTGGTGTAATCAAACCAGTGATAGGCACTGACCAGATTAGACATGACTGTTAGATGGGTATGCTTACATCCCTTGGGTTTGCCGGTGGAGCCGGAAGTATAGGGCAGCATGCATAGGTCGCCGGCTTCCACCTCCACCTGGGGAGGTTCTGAGCTGGAACCCAGCATATCTTTCCATCTAACCACATTGTCCGGCACCTCGTAGTCTTTCTCTACAAACTCAGGGACAGGCAGATCAGGCTCCTGGGGCAAATAATCCTTATAGCTGGTTACTATTATTTCTCTTAAAGGATATTTTTCTTTTGCCGCCATTACCTTAGGCAAGAGATCTTCCGATGTTATAACCAATTTTGAACCGCTATCTTCCAAGAGAAAAGCCAGCTCTTCTCCCACCAGCATGGGGTTTAGAGGGACAACGACCGCATTGGCCCTCATTACCCCAAAATAGCTGACAAAGAAATGCGGTGTATTCTGAAGTAAAACCGCAACCCTGTCACCCTGTTTAACTCCCATCCGGTTCAAAGCAGCAGCCAGGCTTATGATATTGTTTTGCAGCTCGTTATATGTTATTTCCTGTCCGTAGTAATCAACTGCAGTTTTATCGGGATAATACCTGGCAGAGGTTTCCATCAAGGCAAACAATGTCACCTGTGGATAATAGAGCTCTTTTGTCAAACGCTTCGGCCAAAATTCAAAATGCCGCCTATTCAACTTACATCACCCTTTATTGCGTGGATTACCAGGGTTTATTCCCCGGCAAACAATCGCTTTGGATTTTCTATCAAGATAGTATCAAAATCACCGTCCTCCACACCCAATCTTTCCAATTCCGGAATTATATCTTCAAAAACATGAGTAACATGCCACTTGGCGAGCAAATTTGCCACCATCTCCGGAAGCACCAGCGGCCTCCCCAACCAGTGGTTTACAGTATCATGGGAGAGCATTATCCGATTGGCATAACCCTGTTTAATCAGCTCGTGGATGAGTGCAATTCTTTCCTCATCCATCGGTGCCCCAACCACCCCTTGAATCCCAATGCGGTCCAGAGCTACAAATACCCCTTTATCCAGGGTGTTGATATGATATGAAATATCGGTATTGCCGCACATGTGGCCGATTGCAATCTTCTTCGGATCCGCTCCTTCGGCAACCAGTAATTCGGCCTGTTCAGGGCCCATTGTTCCTTCCGAAGTGTGGGTAATAATCGATACCCCTGTTTCCTTCTGCGCTTTGGCAGCAGCCCGGAAAAACATCGCTTCATAATCAGTGATTTCATCTTTACTGGAAGCAAGCTTTATCACACCCGGCTTAATACCGGTGTCACTGACTCCGTCGGTTATCTCTTTCATAAACATTTCATAGATTTCCGTCTCACTGTCACCCAGGGAGCTGCGAAATTTAAAATATGCCGGTGCACCTTCATCTTCAAAATAATATCCGGTTGCACAAACAATATTTAAGCCTGTTTTCTCAGATATCATCTTGAGCAGTTCCACATCTCTTCCTGTTTCATTAGGTGTGGCATCGACTACTGTTTTTACGTCATGGGCCATCACTTTTTCCGCTACACTGATGCCGGTTTTAAACGCTTCTTCCTGTTTGTAAGGGCCTAAAGTGATATCACCGTTGTAGCCCGGGTAACCAAAAACAAAATGCTCATGCATCAAAGTTTTCCCCAAATCTTCCGTATCAATGGGACCGACTACCGTATTGACCATCGAAGCCATCAGCATTTGCCTCCCAACTCAATAGAATTTTTGATTTGCCTTTTCACAAATCACGCCAGTTTTAGTCCTACAAATTTTTTTAGAACCGGACAATTGCTCGCTACTTTCACCCCCCTGATTTAGAATTTGCTGCCTGACAGATAAAACAAATTATGAACAATAAAAGCAGATGCTTATAATTTGTATGAATTATACTATAAAAACTAAAATTGCGTCAATGTTATGGCAATGAATTTTCTGTATTCTTTAAATGCTAAAAGCAAAAGCGGCGGGATGTTAACCGCCGCTCAGCGTAAAGCAAATTAATTGAGCAATAACCGCTTTAAATTTCCCAGTTTTTCTCCTGGAGCTGCCAAACCAAGTCAGACTATTCCGGATATGGGACAGCTTTAAGGTAGAAATCCCAGGGAATCGGAGCGGGAAGCCACCAGTTCGAGGGCCTCGGGATTAATTACCCGGATAAACGTGCCTTTCATACCCAGAGACCTGGATTCGATAATGCCCGCGCTCTCAAACTTGCGCAAAGCGTTGACAATAACCGAGCGGGTTATGCCAAGGTTGTCGGCAATTTTACTGGCAACGACAACGCTCTCATTATTTTCAATATTTTTCAGGATCTCCCTGATTGCTTCTACTTCCGAATACGAAAGGCTGTCGAAGGCGACTTCAGCCAGCTTTTTATTCCTGGCATCTTCTTCTTCCTGGTCGGTGACTTTATGCAGGACGTACATGCCTACCAGGGAAGAGCCCACTTCGGCGAGGACAATCTCGTTATCATCCAGGGAACGTTCCGGGTGGAACAACAGCAGGGAAGCCACCCGCTTGTCTTTGCCCTGGGCCGGTATTAACGAATACAGCAGACCGGATTCTCCACCGGGGTAGGGCTCATTGACAACCGGCTCTCCACTGCCGACCGCTTCCATAAGATCGGCTTTGCCGGCCAGGGTCCCCTCTCCGAGCAATTTCTCCACGCGTCCCCCTGTGTCAACTTCCCCCGGGTGGCCGCCCAAAATATTGCCGTCTCCACCTATAATCAATATGGCTGCTCCGGTAGCTTCGGCAATCCTTTTGCCGCCTTCTTCCAGGACATAACCCTGATCATCACTTTGCAGAAAGTCACGCTTCATGGTCCTGATTTTTTCCAGCAATGAGGCACTTTTCATTTTTTGCTCCTCCTTTCATTCTTTTATAATACAAAATATTGAGTATGTCAACAATATTCGCACTTTTATTTTTGCGAGGCAGGGCCGGCTTATCGCCATTCTATGCCCCCGTACCACCGGTACCCTTAAAAAGCTGTTCAGCCAGCCTGTAAACTTCTTTTAAAGGCAGCCCGGAACGGGAAGCTATGAGCAGGCAGTCATCATATTCAGGGGCAAACTGCACAGGAATTCCCGGCTCTTCCGGAGGGCTGTACTTAACCCTGATCGGCCCCCACTCGGTTTGCACAGTGGCGGTTTTCCTGGGACGCATGATTTTACGGACCGTATAGAGGCGCATTCCCAAAGTGCTGGTCTCATAAAAGACAAGCTCCTGCAGAAGCTTTACCTTCTCCAGGGGAGACAGAATGGTCAGTTTAACCCCCGGGCGATTTTTTTTCATCTGGATTGGCGTAAAATAAACATCCAGGGCCCCCGCACTTAACAGCTTCTCCATCAGGTAGCCGAATATTTCCGGGTTTAAATCGTCGATATTAGTCTCAAGCACGGCATTTTCTTCTTCATAAAACGCTCCCGGCAGCTCCCTGCTTCCCAGTAAAAGACGCAGGTAATTGGGATAGCCGGGATCACGGCTTCCGGCACCATAACCTGTCCCTTCCAGGTTAAAAGCGGGCAATGGCCCGAATGCGTCGGCCAAAGTGGTTACAAGTGCCGCGCCGGTTGGGGTTACCAGTTCAAAGTCAACATCACTGCCTTTAACCGGCACCTGCCGCCCGCTCAAAAGCTCCAGGGTCGCCGGCGCCGGCAGAGGCAGTTTCCCGTGGGCAGTTTGCACTTCACCGCGGCCGGCCGGCAAGGGCGAGCAGATAATTGAGTCGATCTCGAGCAGGTGCAAAGCGGCGCAGGTGCCGACAATGTCAACGATGGCGTCTACTGCTCCCACCTCGTGAAAATGAACTTCCTCAACCGCCACGCCGTGCACCGAAGCTTCAGCCTCGGCCAAGCGCTGAAAGACCGCGGTGCTTTTTGCACAAACGGCCCGGGGCAGGGTTGAGTTTTCGATCAGTTCGATAATGTCAGGCAGGTTTCTACAGGCGGCCAGGTTCTCGTCAAGCCGGACAACAGCCCTGGTTCCGGCAATACCCCCGCGCTTTACTTTTTCCG
>PUNU01000128.1 GCA_003551865.1 Syntrophomonadaceae bacterium | reverse complement strand
GGCCCCGATAACAGAAGCGACCAGGTTGGCCTGAAAACTGTTGCCCCCGACCAGGGCTTCGATGTATTGAACGGGAATTAAACCGGCATCGCTATCCGGGCGACCCATCAGAAAACCGGCTGCCATTACCCCGGCAAAAAGCAGGGGGAGAATTTGTAAGCTGAAGTCCCGCGTGGATTCGAGCCAGGAAACCCGTTCTTCCCGGTCAAACCAGCGCCAGGCCATCAAACCGAGAATGATTAAAAGCGCGGCCACCAGGTACCATTTGGCCCGGTAAATTGTATGCCACAACCCGGCAGCCTCCTGCGGTTCACCCAGGGCGGCTAAAACCAGGATCAGAATCAGGACCAGGAAATAAGAGATGGTTTGCAGCTGGCTGCGTTTTTCCGAGGATTCTTCTTCCAGGCCCTGAAAATCGGTTTCGGGCCTGTCTCGATCTTCACTGCGGTAAAGCAGAGCCATAATTAAACCGATAACTATGGCAAAAATTACAGCGCCTATTGCCCGAGCCAATCCCAGTTCCCAGCCCAGAACCCTGGCAGTAAGGATTATAGCCAGAATATTAATGGCCGGCCCGGAATAAAGAAAGGCAATAGCAGGGCCAAGGCCGGCTCCTTTTTTATAGATTCCGGCAAAAAGAGGCAGGACTGTGCAGGAGCAGACGGCGAGCACGCTTCCAGAGACGGAAGCGACCGAGTAGGCCAGCACTTTGTGCGCACCGCCGCCAAAATATTTAATTACCGCCCCTTGCGAAAGAAAATTGGCAATGGCTCCGGCAATGAAGAAGGCCGGTATCAGGGTTTGTAGAACGTGTTCCCGAACGTAATACTGCAGCAGGAGAAAGGCTTCCATGATGGAGACCTGTATGTTAGGGTGCTGAAAAGGAATAAAGTATACGGCAATAAATACGGCGGCCAGGATAGCCAGTTTGCGCAGGTTTTCCATTTGTTAACCACTCCATTTGGTTTGCCAGGTTATTTATTGTTCTTCCTGGATCCACTTTTTGATCTGGCCTTGTTTCGGAATTTTCCCGGAAGCTTTGACTTTGTCGTTGATGACCAGCCCGGGAGTCATAAACACATCGTGTTCCATAATTTTGTTCATATCTTCCACCTTTTCAACATCGGCCGATATATTTAATTCCGTCAGGGCGTTTTTAACTTCTGCTTCTAACTTTTCACAGTTTTTGCATCCGGGTCCAAGAATCTTAATTTTCATCAACTCTCGCTCCTTTCAAATCTATAAATTTTTTATTTGAGTAATTTTGTGCAGCCGGTTTAAACCAGCATTTTTTGCCTTCTTTCCCAGAAAATCTTGAGCAGTTCAGAACTGGCTTCCAGCAAATCATTTATCTTGGGATCGTTTAACCGATAAAAAACTTTTAACCCCTCTTTCCTTGAGGTTACCAGGCCTTCTTTTTTTAAGATATTGAGATGCCTTGATACGTTGGACTGCTCCATCTGCAATTCTGGCACAATTTTGCACACGCAGAGTTCCCCGTCCTTTAAGATCTCCAGGATTTGCAGCCTGGTCGGATGAGCCAGGGCTTTAAGCATTTCTGCCTGGTAATGATACCTGGTTTCGGCCATTTATTTCACCTCATAAAATTAAACATGTATTACTATATATCAATACACTCATATAATATCATAAACATAATGACCTGGCAACAGGTAAGGTGGAATAGTGTTTGCCATAACCGGCACGGGAGGGTAGAATGTGATCGTGAAGGGTCGGTTTTGTAAATGATAAAAGCCAAAAGACCGGGGTAATGCACAATGAATACTCAAGGAGATAAAAGAAAAGTGCTTTTCCTGTGCACGGGTAATTCGGTGCGCAGCCAGATGGCGGAAGGGTTCCTTCGGGACCTGGGCGGCGGCAGGTTTGAAGTGAAAAGTGCCGGTACCGCCCCGGCCGGGATTAACCCAAAAACGATTGAAGTGATGAAAGAGAATGGCATTGACATCAGTGCCCAGTCTTCCGAAAAGCTTGAGCGGTACATGCTGAATTGGGCCGATTTGCTGATTACTTTATGCGGTGATGCCCGCGACAACTGTCCTGTCGTACCGCCGGGAGTGGAAAAAAGGCACTGGCCGCTGGAAGATCCTTCTTTTGGCGAAGGAACAGAAAAAGAAATACTGGGCAGGTTCAGAAAAACCAGGGATTTAATCAAAAAATATGTGGAAGGTTTAATTTCGGAACAAACGCCCGTTTAATCGTTATGGGATTTTCATTATGTTGTGATATAATTGTGCCGGTGTAAAAAAATATTGGCGCCTTCGAATGTCTGACGCTAAAACAGTAGATAAAGCTATAAAAAAACCAGCAGTCGAAGAGAGGTGCGATAATTGCCGTCAGCGGAGATTGCCGTAGTGATCAACCCCGCTTCCGGCGGCGGCCTTGCCGGCAAGCGTTGGCCGAAAATTGCTGCCGCCCTGGAGCGAGAGGGTTGTTCTTTTGTTCATAGTTTTACTGAAAAAGCGGGAGACGCGACCGAGTTTACCCGCCGCTACCTGCAGGAAGGTTATGAACTGATAGTTTCAGTCGGCGGAGACGGCACCAACAATGAAGTAATTAACGGGTTTTTTCATGAGCACAAAGCCGTCCGCGAAAGTGCCGCCATCGGCTTTATCTCCACCGGTACCGGCAGTGACCTGATCCGGACTCTGGGTATCCCCAAGAATTACAACCTGGCAGTAAAACATCTTCTTGAAAGTCCCGTCCGCCCCGCCGATGTCGGAAAGGTTTCTTTTATCAATAACCGGGGTGAGGCGGAAAGCAGGTATTTTATAAATGTTGCCGGCCTGGGCCTGGACGGTGATACGGTTGGCCGTGTTAACCGGACCAGCAAGGCCATGGGCGGTTTCCTTTCTTTTTTATGGGGGACCGTGATCAGCCTGTTTCTTTACCGGAACAAGGAAATGACTGTCACAGTTGACGGAAACTTTATTTATGAGGGGCCGGTAACTACCGTGGTTATCGGTAATGGCTGTTTTTTTGGCGGCGGTATGAAGATAGCGCCCCAGGCCCTGGTAGACGACGGGGTTTTTGATGTAGTTGTCCTGGAAAACCTGAGCAAAAACGACCTGCTTATTAATCTGCCCCGGGTTTACAAGGGCAGGCACTTGGGTCACCCGAAAATGATCTATTTAAAAGGAAAAAGGATCGAGGTAACATCTTCGGGGGATGCCCTGCTTAATCTGGACGGTGAGCAGCCGGGCAGAGCCCCGGTGGATATAGAACTGGTTCCCCTGGCCATCAACATTAAAAGTTAAAACGGTTGATCGTACAAGGATGAGAGTTAATCAAGTGCTTAGCTTGACAGCAAAATAACCAGGCCTTATGATTTTATCCAGGTGAGAATTGCTTCAAAACTTAAAAGGAGGCATCCGGCATTTGCAGATAAAAGTAAAATTGGCAGATGGCAATGAAGCTGTTTATCCCCGGGGAACTACCTGCATGGATCTTTACCGGGAGAAGACTGCTGAAAATAAAGAGCTGCTGGTTGTGCTGATTGACGGCGAAGAATGTGATCTTAATACGCCTGTACCGGAAAACAGCGAGATCACTTTTGTGGATTTCGATTCGCCGCAGGGGGCCAAAGTTTACCGGCACAGCGCCAGCCATGTTTTAGCCCACGCTGTTAAGAGGCTTTATCCCGAGGCAAAGCTGGGCATCGGACCGGCGATCGAACACGGTTTTTATTACGACTTTGAATTTGCAGAGCCCATTTCATCCGATGATTTGCCAAAAATCGAAAAAGAGATGAAGAAGATAATCAAAGAAAGGCTCCCGATCAAGCGCCGGGAGATTAGCAAAAAAGAAGCGGAGGAGCTTTTTAAAGAAAAAGGGGAAACCTACAAGCTCGAACTGATCGGTGATCTACCTGAAGGGACAACGATCAGCTGTTATGAACAGGGCGACTTTATTGATCTCTGCACCGGTCCGCACCTGCCCCATACCGGCATGATCAAGGCTTTCAAGCTGACCGGCCTGGCCGGAGCGTACTGGCGCGGGGACGAGCGCAACCCAATGCTGCAGCGTATCTACGGCACCGCCTTTCCAAGCAAAGAACGCCTCCAGCACTACCTTGATTTGCTCGAAGAAGCGAAAAAGAGGGATCACCGCAAGCTTGGCCGCGAGCTCGAGCTGTTCAGCCTTCACGACGAAGGCCCGGGGTTTCCTGTTTTGCACAACAACGGAGCGATTATCTGGCAGGAGCTGACCGATTTCTGGCGCCGAGAGCATCGTCTGGCCGGCTATGAAGAGATTAAGACCCCCTTAATATTAAACCGCAGGTTGTGGGAACAGTCGGGCCACTGGGAACATTTTCGGGAAAACATGTACTTTACAACCATTGACGATCAGGATTATGCCGTTAAGCCAATGAACTGCCCGGGGGCGATGCTGGTCTACCGCTCGAAAATGCACAGTTACCGGGACCTGCCCCGCCGCATTGCCGAAATGGGTATTGTGCACCGTCACGAGCTTTCCGGCACCCTGCACGGATTGCTGCGCGTTCGCTCCTTTACCCAGGATGATGCTCACATCTATATGCTTCCCGACCAGGTCGAAGATGAAGTGGCCGGTATTATAGATTTAATGGATCGCTTTTACAGCATTTTCGGTTTTAACTACCGGGTTGAGTTAAGCACAATGCCGGAAAAAGCGATGGGCACTGCTGAAATGTGGGAGAGGGCCACGGCCATTCTGGAGAGGGTTCTTCAGTCGAGGGAAATTGATTACCGTATCAACGAGGGAGACGGTGCCTTTTACGGCCCGAAGATCGATTTTCACCTCGAAGATTGCCTGGGCAGAAGCTGGCAGTGCGGTACAATTCAGCTCGATTTCCAGATGCCTGAAAAATTTGATCTGACCTACGTGGGGGAGGACGGGGAAAAACACCGTCCGGCTGTGATCCACAGAGTTATTTACGGTTCCATGGAACGCCTGCTGGCCCTGCTGATCGAACATTACGGCGGAGCGTTTCCGGTCTGGCTTGCCCCGGTACAGGCCTGCGTTATCCCGATTACCGAGCGCAATCACGATTACGCTGCAAAAGTTTATTCCACTCTGAAAGAGGCTTCTATTAGGGTAACCCTGGACGACCGCAATGAAAAGGTGGGTTATAAAATCAGGGAAGCCCAGGTGAAAAAGATCCCCTACATGCTGGTTGTAGGAGATCGAGAAGAAGAAAACGGGCAGGTGGCTGCCCGCCACCGCAGCCAGGGCGATCTCGGGGCGGAAAACCTGGCCGACTTTATCGAAAGGTTAAAAGTGGAAATAGAAGAAAAAAGTATTTGACCGCCGGAGATTATTCTGATATATTCAATAACGTAAAATAATAGTTTAGCCAAGTAGAAGCCGCCGCTTCTCACCCTGAGACGTTATTACTGTTACCGGGGTTATCCGCGCAATAGGGATGAAAAGAGCAGGTGGCAACGCCTGCTCTTAAATATTTTCAGGAGGTGAAATAAGATTAGTAAAAATTTGTTCGTCAATGAACAAATTAGGGCCCGGGAAGTTTTAGTTATCGACTCAGACGGCAGTCAGCTCGGGACCATGAAAACGGACGAAGCATTAAAGCTGGCCCAGGATAAAAAGATGGACCTGGTCAACGTTGCTCCAAACGCCCGTCCACCGGTATGCCGCTTGATGGACTACGGGAAGTACAAATACGAACAGAGCAAGCGTGACCGCGAGGCACGCAAAAAGCAAAAAACGACAACAATTAAAGAAATCAAACTGCGGCCCAATATCGACAAGCACGATTTTGATGTAAAGGCAAAGCGGGGACAAAAGTTCCTGGAAAAGGGTGACAAAATTAAAGTTACCGTGATGTTCAGGGGACGGGAAATCACCCATCCCGAAATTGCCCAGCGGCTGTGTAAACAGCTGGCTGAGGACTTGAAAGATTACGGGGTTGTGGAAAAACCCGCAAAACAGGAAGGGCGAAATATGATTATGATTTTAGCGCCCAAATCACAGTAGAAGAAGGGTTGATGCTATTATGCCTAAAATGAAAACTCACCGCGCCGCGGCGAAGCGTTTTAAAAAAACCGGCAGCGGAAAGATAAAGCGGTATAAAGCTTTTGCCAGCCACCTTACCGGCAAGAAAAACGCCAAACGGAAAAGAAGGCTGCGCAAATCGACTATAGTAAAGCCTGCCGACAGCAAAAGAGTCAAGCAGCTTATTCCCTAGGGCGGCCCCGCCTTTATCTGAATTTCTTAAAGACTTATGAACAAAACCTTTATTATATAAGTAGGAGGATGATTGAGATGCCTCGCACCACAAGAGGTCCTATCGCCCGCAGAAGGCGTAAAAAAATCTTAAAGTTGGCCAAAGGGTACTACGGAACTAAAAGCAAAGTTTTTAAAATGGCCAACCAGCAGGTTATGAGATCGCTTTCGTACGCTTACCGTGACCGGAAGCAGCGGAAGCGTGATTTCCGTAAACTGTGGATCGCGCGTATTAATGCCGCCGCCCGGGCCGGGGGCTTGTCATACAGCCGTTTTATTAATGGTTTAAAGAAGGCCGATGTCCAGATTAACCGCAAACTGCTGGCCGATCTGGCCGTCAACGATAAAGAAGCTTTTGCCCGGCTGGTCGAAGTGGCTAAAAAGAACTCCTGAGGCTTTAAACGGCCTCTTCAGCAGTGCCCCGGCACTGAAAAATTAATATTCCATGATCATGGTTGGCCAAACCGGGGCTTTAAAAAATGGAGTGGTTTGAGGTGAACCGGTCCCCTGTAAGCAGTACCCGGAATCCACTGCTTAAAGAATATCTGAAACTGCTTAACAGCAGGCGCTACAGGCAGCAAACAAAGCAAATTGCCCTGGAAGGGCCCAACCTGGTGAAAGAAGCCCTTGAGGCTGGCTTGGAGCCGAGGGTTGTTTTTTATACAGAGGATTATTTTGCGCAGGCCGGCAAAGAGTGGCTGCCCGCACTGCCCTCATCGGCCAAACAACTGTTAATTACCCCGCCTCTTTTCCGGAAAATTGCCGATACGGAAACACCGCAGGAAGTGGCGGCCATTTTTTCCGCTCCGAAAGAAGGGAGCGGACACAAAAAACCGGTCCGGCCTGATCTGGCCTTGATCCTGGATCGGCTGCAGGATCCGGGCAACCTGGGCGCAATTATTCGCACTGCCGCCGCTGCCGGAGCCGATATTGTCTATTTTATTACCGGCACTGTAGATCCCTACAACCCTAAAGTCCTGCGGGCTACGGCCGGATCCGTTTTCCACCTGCCCCTGGAACAGGTCGATGATCCCGGAACGCTGATCAGAAGCTTAAAAGAAAAGGGTGTCCAGGTGGCGGCCGGGCTGACGGAATCTCCGTTGAGCTTCTGGTCAGGGGATTACCGTAAACCAACGGCACTGATTGTCGGCAACGAGGCCGGGGGAGTGGCTGCAGATTTAATCGAAGAAGCCGACATTTGCGTATCAATACCGCAGGCAAAGAATGTGGAGTCGCTTAATGCGGCAGCAGCCGCCGCGGTGATCATCTATGAAATAATTCGTCAGCGCAGCGCTGCTTCATCTTGAAGAAGAATGTGTTGAGTGCTATAATGCTTATATCCTAAAAAACAAGGCTGTGAAGGAGACAAGTAAGCAGGATCCGGTGCCGCCCAGGGAGGTCGGGTCCCGGACTGCAAACCGGCCCGGTACCGTCTGCTGAAATTCACTCCGGAGCTTCCCTCTGAAAGGCCGGTGATTATCGGCCCGGGTAGGATGTGGACGGGCAGGCCCGTTACAGCAATGAAGTGAGCCTTCACCGGCTAAGCTGGGTGGTACCGCGGAGAGTTGTTTTTCGTCCCTCGTAAGAGGGATTTTTATTTTTAGCGGGAGGTGCTGATCGATGCTGGACGAACTTGAAAAGCTGGAAACTGAAGCAAAACAGCAGGTTGAAGAAGCTGCCGACCTGGATGAGTTAAGGAATATTAAGGTCCGTCTGCTGGGCAAAAAAGGCAGGCTTACCGCTTTTTTGCGCAGTCTGGGTAAAGCTGACCCCGAAGAAAGACCGGTTCTGGGCAAAAAAGCAAACGCCCTGCGTGAAGAACTGGAAAAGGCCATCGAACGAAGGGAAAAAGCCCTGCAGGATTCCCTGAAAGGTGAGCAGTGGGAAAGGGAACGTATCGATATAACCATGCCGGGGCGCCCGGTTTCTCTGGGTCAGAAGCACCCTGTAACCATGATTACCGAAGAAATTAAGGAAATTTTTATCGGGCTCGGCTTCCAGGTGGCCCAGGGTCCGGATATTGAAAGCGAATATTATAATTTCGAGGCCTTAAATATTCCCGCCGACCACCCGGCCCGTGATATGCAGGACTCATTTTATATAACCGAACAGTTTTTACTGCGCACTCATACATCGCCGGTCCAGATCAGGGCCATGGAAAAACAGGCGCCAAAATTGCCGGTAAGGGTTATAGCTCCGGGCAAGGTTTACCGGAGGGACGACGATGCCACCCATTCACCGATGTTTCACCAGGTGGAAGGTCTGGCCGTTGATACCGACATTTCATTTGCCGATCTGAAGGGGACCCTCCTGCTGTTTGCCCGCGAAATGTTCGGGCCCGAGCAGAAGATCCGCCTGCGGCCCAGTTTTTTCCCTTTTACAGAGCCGAGCGCGGAAGTGGATATTTCCTGTATCATGTGTGAAGGGAAAGGCTGCCGGGTTTGCAGTGACACCGGCTGGCTGGAAATACTGGGCACCGGCATGGTGCATCCGCGGGTACTCGAAATATCCGGCTATGATCCCGAAAAAGTCACCGGCTACGCTTTCGGGATGGGCATTGAGCGGATTGCCATGCTCAAGTACGGCATCGGCGACCTGCGCCTGTTTTTTACCAACGACCTGCGCTTTTT
>PUNU01000070.1 GCA_003551865.1 Syntrophomonadaceae bacterium | reverse complement strand
TCCAATCATGTTCATCTGCTCTTTCAAGAAAAAGAAGCAGGAGACAGCACTACCGCAATGCACAAATTATTAACAATCTATGCCGGCTGGTATAACAAAAAATACTCAAGAAGCGGCAGTCTCTTTGGAAATCGGTTTGCCAGTAAGCCGGTTGAAGAAGAGAAATATTTGTTTTCATTGGTAAGGTACATCCATCAAAACCCCATTAGAGCCGGTGTTGTAAGTAAATTAAATGATTTTAAGTGGAGCAGCTATCATGATTATAATAACGGTGCTAAATACCCGACGGTTCTTACAGACACCGATTTTTTATTGGGTTGTCTATCCGCAAGCAAAGAAACGGCCATTCAGATTTTTACCAATTTACACCATGAAATGATCAATGAAAAATATGAAATTAGTTACAGCCGCCGATTGACTGATGAAGAAATCAGAACCAGTATTGTAGCGATTATAGATGGTAAAGAACCTCATACAATCGCATCATTACCGAAGCATGAAAGAAATTCTATCTTAAGGAGATTAAAAGAAAATTTCTCAATCAGGCAAATAGAAAGAGCAACTGGCATGTCAAGGGGAATCATTTCAAGAATCAAGTGATGTCACGTGACAAAATTGCCCCGTCCCTATTGTCACATTGTCACTGTGACAAAATTGCCCCGTCCCCATTGTCACAGAAGCCAGTTGAGGCCCATCCAGAAAAAGTAGACAGCCAACCCTACTAAAAATACGCCCAGTACGGCCACGATGCCGCCGTAGATGCGATCGCTGATAAATCTTTTTCCGGTAACCAGAAGTGCTCCAATAAAGAAAAGCCATGAAAAGTCGGCCAGGATATGGCCGCTATAAAAAAGCAGTAAACCCGGCAGGCCGTGCTCCTGCGACAGGGCCACATACCCGGCCCCTACGGTTGCCCACCAGATGATTAGATAGGGATTGGCCAGAGTGCTCAACACCCCTGCCGTTACAGGGCCTACGGGGGTTTTCTCATCGTCAGCGGTTTTATAAAGGGTTAATGTACCGCCCCGGGCGCTTTTTATCATGTTCAACCCCATCCAGGCCAGGACAATTCCGCCGGCACTGCCGATTATACCGGCAACACCCGGTTCCGCCATAAAACGGCCCAGGCCGAAAACCAGGAGAATTATTACCAGCACCTCTATCATGCCGTGTCCGAAGGTTATCAGCGGTGCCGCGATTATACCTCTTTTAAGGGTATGCTCCGCCGCCACGGCAGTAACCGGTCCGGGCATAACCGCCCCGGAAAGCCCAACTAGAAAAGCTGTAAAAAACAACACAGATAAATCCACAAAACTCCGCCTTTCAAAGCTTAGGGAGAGTAACGTGCTCTTTATGCTCTAATTTCCTTCATTTTTTCCGGCACCTGTCAAACAAAATTGGTAAATTTTTTACGGCTGAAATTTCGGAAATTACAATTAACTAGCGTGTCCCGATATTATTTAGGGCTTTGGTGACTGCTTCTGCCGGGGTGGCGGCGTCAATGATGCCGGTGCTTACCGGGTGTGGCGCTTTAAGCGACCAGCTTTGCAGGCCGATCACCGGTTTGTCCATTTTTAGAGCCAGGGCTATTTCGGAAAGGGTGCCGTATTCTCCGCCGATGGCGATTACGGCATCGGCTGTGCGGGTAATTATCGCGTTGCGGGCTTCGCCCAGTCCGGTCGCTACAGCGTAACTGAGGTGGCGGTTGCCGAGGCGCCGGTCGGCTCCCGGCAAAATTCCCAGGACTTCACCGCCTGCAAGGCGGGCTCCTTTCGATGCCGCTTCCATGACCCCGCTCCCGCCTCCGCAGACCACCACGCCACCCCGCCTGGCTATTTCTCTGCCCGTTTCCAGGGCAAGTTTTCTTTCTTCTTCGTCGCATTCAGAGCCGCCGACTACCGCCAAATAGATCATGACAGCCACCTCGCATTATAAAAAATGATTAATCGGTGCCTTATCCGCTTATGATGTTTTGTATGTGGTTCACCCTGACCACATTGTGGGTAGCGCTGTTGATCGTCACCGCCACCAGGTCGATGCGGCAGGGAACCTCCCGCCGGTAAACAGACTGCAGATAATAAAGGGCCAGGCGGCGCAGGCGGCGGGCTTTGCCGGGTGTGATCGATTCTTCGGGGATACCGAAGCCGGATCCTGTGCGGGTCCGCACCTCAACGATGACTGTGGTATCATTATCGCGGGCGACAATATCAATTTCACCCAGGGGGCAGCGGTAATTGGTATCGACAACCTTATAGCCGAGCTTTTCCAGGTAGCTCCTGGCTGCATTTTCTCCGACTTGCCCGGTCTTTCTCCGTATTTTTGTCATAAATGGCCTCCCGTATTGTTGAAAATAGTCGTTCGACCCAATATTTTATTAAGCAGGACGCCCCGTTTTTTGGCAAAAACATGGCCGCCCCCACTTTATTCCCGCCGTTTAACCGGGAGGCTTAAAAACTAAAATTCCAGTTTAAATGAACGGCGATGTGCGGGGCAGGGGCCACAGCGGGAAAGAGCCCTGCGGTGTTCCTCGGTTCCGTATCCCATGTGGCGATCGAAACCGTAAGCGGGATACTGCCTGTGTAGATTGATCATAATCCGGTCCCTGCTGACCTTGGCCAGAACCGAAGCCGCCGCTATGGACAGGGAAAGCGCGTCTCCCCCGGTAATCGCTTTTTGTTTGAAGGGACAGTGCCTGATGGCGTAACCGTCGACAAGGACATAGTCGGGCTGAATTGAAAGGGTCTTTAACGCCCGCTTCATGGCCAGCATTGAAGCTTCATGGATATTCAGGCGATCTATTTCTTTACTTGATGCGCTGCCCAGCCCGTAACAGCGGGCACTGACAACAATTTGATCAAATATTTTTTCCCGGGTTGAAATTGAAAGCTGCTTGGAATCATTTAAGCGGTCAATAAGGCAGTCCCTGTCCAGGATCACCGCCGCAGCCACTACCGGCCCGGCCAGGGGACCCCGGCCGGACTCGTCCACACCGGCTACGGCATTAAAACCCCTCGACCACAGGTTTTCTTCTTCGAAAAACATTTTCTGCAGGCGCTCTTCTTCCTTAAACCGGGCTTCCATGCGCCGGTGGTAGCGCTCAAGAAGTTCGGCCGCTCCCCGGCGGCAGTCTCTTTTCAGCAGTTCTTCTTCGGCGGAGCTCAGGTTTTCCCTGCCGTTTAAAAAAGCGGCCAGTTCAGCCAGGGTCATCCGGTCCAAGGACAAGAGGTGATCACCTTTCTTCAAAAAAAGATTATCAAGACACAGGGGGCTCTTCAAGGGTTAACCGCCCCAGTGAACCGGCCTGAAAATCACGGAGCAGGAGCGCGGCTGTCCGCCCGGCATCGACTTTCCCCCCCGCCTGCAGGCACCCCTGGGAAACTGCGATCCGCTCAAATATTTTTTCCGCTTCGCCCGTTTCAACATCCCGGTAGCGGTTAAGCAGCAGCTCCAGCTTATTCTTTTCCCGGTAACGCCTGATCAACCACAGGGCAATATCAGGCAAGTCGACCCTCCCGGCCGGTATTGCACCGACAGCCGCCAGCGGGTAAACAACGTCTTCTGTTGTGCCCGGCCAGAGAATGCCCGGCGTATCAAGAAGCTCCAGCCCCGGCATAATCCGAATCCACTGCCTTCCCCTGGTTATACCGGGCTGGTTGCCGGTCCTGGTCACGGCCTTGCGGACGAAGTAGTTGATCAGGGTCGATTTGCCGACATTGGGAATGCCGACAACCATCATACGCAGGGGCCGCTTGAAACGGGCTGAGTTTTTCTTTTCTTCCCGGCGTTTAAGGTAATTGAAAAAATTTTTGAGATAGCGCTTTTCATTAACACTGAAGGCCATAGCCTCCACATTCATACCCTGAAAATAAGAAAGCCAGCGCCGGGTAGCGCCTTCTTCGGCCCGGTCTGCTTTGTGCAGGAGGAGAAGATGCTTTTTACCCTTCAACATACCGGCAAGAGCAGGGTTGCGGCTGCTCTCCGGTACACGGGCATCCAGCAGTTCCACAACCAGATCAATAGCTTTTAAATCGCGGCGCAGGTGGTTGGCCGCCCTGGCCATATTTCCCGGATACCACTGACCCTCTTTCAAGGTTGTTCCACCCCTGCATCGATTACTCGTGCCTCCGGGAGAGGCCAGAAGATGAAAAAGGCCCGTCCTTTTAAGTCTTCCATCGACACAAAACCGACCCGGGGATCCCTGCTGTCCATGCTGTTCCGGCGGTAATCGCCCATCAAAAAGAGGTACCCGGTGGGCACCTCCGCCGGCCCGTAATCATGCATTTCCATACCGGCAAGCAGGTAGGGTTCTTCCAGTGGATCACCGTTGATGTAAACACCGCCGTTTTTGACTTCAATTATGTCGCCTTCTATGCCGATGACCCGCTTAATGAAATCGCGGCCGGGCCGGTGTTCGAAGACGACAACGTCACCGTGTGAGGGTTCTTCAAAATGATATACAACCTTATTGACCATCACCCGTTCCGCTTCGCTGAGGGTGGGCTGCATTGACCGGCCCTCGACCACAAACACTTCAAACAGGAACATGCGGATCAATAAAGCCAGCACTATGGCTATAAGGATTGATCGAATCCAATCCCAGACTTCTTTCCACTGGAGCAATTAAACCATCCCCGTAATTTTATCGGCGTTCTTTAATGCGAGCGGCTTTGCCTTTCCTTTTACGCAGGTAGTAGAGCTTGGCCCGGCGAACACGGCCTTTTTTGGTCACCTCGATCTTGCCGATCGACGGTGAATGGAGGGGAAAGATCCTCTCTACCCCAATACCGAACGTAACACGGCGAACGGTAAAAGTTTCTCTTATCCCACTGCCCTGCCGCCTGATAACGACCCCTTCAAAAGCCTGGGTCCTTTCACGGCCGCCCTCGATTACCCTGACATGGACTTTAACTGTATCTCCGGGTGTAAATTGGGGCACATCTTCTTTCATGTTCCTTTTTTCCACTTCTTTAATCAGGTCCATCATCCAAACCTCCTTCGATCACTGGGTAATTATAACATATTATGCTTAACTCAGTTTCTTAGTTTTTTGATTTTTTCCAGGAAATCTCGCTCCTCAGGCAAAAGCTCGGCCTTTTTTAGCAAATCGGGGCGGCGTTCATAGGTCCGCTTAATCGACTGTTCTTTTCTCCAGCGGGCAATTTCTTGATGGTTGCCGGAGAGTAAAACCGGCGGCACCTCCATTCCCCGGTAAGCGGCGGGCCGCGTATAGTGAGGGTGCTCCAGCAGGGAATCGCTGAAAGATTCATTGGCTGTGCTGTCTTCAGCCAAAAACCCGGGCAGCAGCCGCACCACGGCATCGACCACCACGGCGGCGGGAAGTTCTCCCCCGGTCAACACATAGTCGCCGATTGAGATTTCGTCGTCAACCAGGGCGGTGCGCACTCTTTCATCCACGCCTTCATAACGGCCGCAGATTATGATCAGGTGCTCCATGGCCGCCAGTTCTGCGGCCGCCTCCTGGTTAAAAATACGGCCCTGGGGCGTAAGTAAAATAACCCTTGAGATGGCGGCGGATCCGTCCTTAAGGTCTTCAACAGCTTCAAACAGGGGTTCCGGTTTCAGGATCATCCCCTTGCCGCCCCCGTATGGCTCATCGTCTACCTGGCGGTGCCGGTCGTGGGTATAAGCACGCAGGTCGACCAGGTTAATTTCAACCAACCCCTGCTCGACAGCCCTTTTAATCATGCTTTCTTTAAAAGGACCTTCAAGCATCCCCGGAAAAATGGTGATCAGATCGATTTTCATCTCCGGCCGGCCTCCTTACAAATCAAGCAGGCCTTCCGGCAGTTCGACCAGCAAACTGCCCGCACTTAAATCTACCTTCCTAACAATGGATTTTACCGCCGGAATCATGAAATTCTTCTCATCCTCCCCGGCGGGCTGCACAATTATAATATCGTGTCCCCCGGTCTCAACCACATCGACAACCCGGCCCAGCAGTTGATCAGCGGAGTCGTAAACCTTCAGGCCGACCAGCTGATCATGATAGAAATTGTTTTCAGGGAGAGAAACCCGCTCTTCCAGCGGGATTTGCATCAGGGCGCCGCTTAACCGGTAAGCCTGATCTCTCGAGTCAACCCCCTGGAATTTGATCAGCCAAAATCGCCCGTGAACCGAAGCTTTCTCGACAATCATATTTACGCTCTCGAAACCGGTAACCAGCTCAACCTCTTTTAAAAGGCTGATCCGCTCCGGAAAATCGCTGTAAGGAAATACTTTGACCTGTCCGGTAACACCGTGCGGTGAAAGAACTTGACCGATTACAGCTTGTTTCCGCTCACTGGACAATTTCAACAACAACCCGTTTATTTTCTTTTACCGCTGCGGCGTTGACAACCGTCCTGATCGCTTTGGCAATCCGGCCCTGCTTGCCGATCACTTTTCCCATATCCTCAGGAGCCACTCTTAATTCGAGGATAATCAAGCGCTCGCTTTCCACCTGCTTGACTTCTACCTGATCCGGATCGTCTACAAGCGCTTTCGCGATGTGCTTCAGAAGCTGCTCCATTAATACCAACCTCCCTGCAGAACTACTTGTTTAGACCGGCTTTTTCGAAAAGAGCTTTAACCGTATCAGAGGGCCTTGCTCCCTTGGCCAGCCATTCCTGGGCCTTTTCTGCATTAACCTCAACCGTGGTGGGGTTGGTGGTAGGGTTGTAATAGCCGATTTCTTCAATGAAGCGGCCGTCCCGCGGATAGCGGTTGTCAGCTACCACAATACGGTAAAAAGGTTTTTTCTTTGCGCCCATTCTTTTGAGCCTGATTCGTACTGCCAATTAGTTTCACCTCCGTCAGCATTAATGCCATGGTTCCGTCAACTAAAACGGATCTATTTTTACACATACTATCATGGTGTTTTCCAACAATAGAGTCTCAACTCAAGATCGCTTTTGGCTTTAAGTTTCAACAGCTTTATTGCGCACAAATTGTTACATATTTAACGGGGCTCCAGTTAAAACGGAAAACCTTTTTTGCCTTTCTTCAGTTTTTTAAACTGTCCCTTTTTATTCAGCGAGCCCATCTGTTTCAGCATCTTCTGCATCTGGTTAAACTGATTCAGCAGGCGGTTAACATCCTGGACGGTGGTTCCACTGCCCGTGGCGATGCGGCGCCGGCGGCTGCTGTTTAAAATTGAGGGATCCTGCTTTTCTTCACCGGTCATCGAATCAATTATCGCTTCCACCCTTTTAAAGCTCTTTTCGTTGAGGGAAAGCTGTTTAATCTCCTTGGGGATATTTCCGCCCCCCGGCATCATATTCAACAGCTCGTCAATTGAGCCCATACTGCGCAGCTGGGCCAGCTGATCTTTAAAATCATCCAGGGTAAACTGCTGGCGGAGCAATTTTTGCTCCATTTCCCTGGCCTTGCTCTGGTCTACCGCCGCTTCCGCTTTTTCAATCAATGAGAGGACATCGCCCATGCCGAGAATCCGGGAAGCCATACGGTCTGGATAAAACGGTTCAAGGGCATCAACTTTTTCGCCCACCCCGACAAATTTTATCGGGGAACCGGTTACTGCGCGTACCGAAAGGGCGGCCCCACCGCGGGTGTCACCGTCAAGCTTGGTGAGAATGACCCCGCTCAACCCGACTGAGGAGTTAAAAGCTTCCGCCGCGTTGACGGCATCCTGGCCGGTCATGGCATCGACCACCAGCAGAACTTCGTCGGGAGAAATCGCCTTTTTAACGGCAGTAAGCTCTTCCATCATTTCTTCATCTATATGCAGCCGGCCTGCCGTATCAAAAACCACCGCATCGTAGTCCTCTTGGACGGCCATCTCGAGCCCTTCCAGGCATATATCCACCGGGTCTTCGTCCAAATTGGTGTAGCACTCTTCACCGACAGACTCACTCAAAACCTGCAGCTGTTTTACAGCCCCGGGGCGGTAGGTATCGGCCGCCACCAGCAGGGGACTCCTGCCGGACCGGCGGAGGTGGACCGCCAGCTTAACCGCCGTGGTGGTTTTACCGGATCCCTGCAGGCCGACCGTCATGATCGCTGTCGGGCCCTTGTCCGCGGTGACCAGATCGCTTCGGGTCTCACCCATCAACCCGGTCATCTCCTCGTTGACTATCTTGACCACCTGCTGACCGGGGGTTAAACTGTCCATCACTTCCTGGCCGACCGCCCTTTCCCTGAAGGCGTTAACAAAGTTTTTTACCACCTTAAAGTTTACGTCAGCTTCAAGCAGGGCCAGCCTGATCTCACGCATGGCCATGTCGACATCGTTTTCATTCAGCTTGCCCTTGCCTTTCAGCCGGTGCAGCGTATTTTGCAGTTTTTCGGCCAGACTGGAAAACATTAAAATATGTCACTCCTATTGCTCGCTGCTTGTGCGAAGCTCGGCAATTATCGTTTTTAACCTCTGCACATCATTTTTGCTTATCGTTTCGCAATCCAAAAGGGCTTCCGCTTCGCTTAAAAGTTCCTGATGAGCAGTAAACAGCCTGTAGAGGCCAAGTTTTTCTTCCAGCCTCTCGATCGAATCAACGGCCCTCCGGATCAGATCATGCACCGCCTGTCTGCTTATGGCAAATTCCTCGGCTATTTCTCCCAGCGAGTAATTATCACTGAAATAGAGACGCAGAATTTCCTGCTGACGATCGGTCAGCAGTGGGGCATATATGTCGTAGAGCATATTGATTCTGTTTAACTGGTCGAGCATACGCACCTCTGTAAAGCATTATTACTTTACAGCCGGATTATAGCAGAAAAGATCCACTGATGCAAACCTGAAAATTTATTTGTAACTACTCAGGCCTAACCCGCTATGCCATAGGGGACGGTTCCATCGTTTTCCCTTCGGCCTTCGCTACGCTCAGGAACGCTCGAACCGTCCCCATGGCACAGCTTTTCACTCAAC
>PUNU01000177.1 GCA_003551865.1 Syntrophomonadaceae bacterium | reverse complement strand
TGGAGATAATCAATCCTGCGGCGGAAAAGCTTTTTGAACTGGAACAAAAGCAGGTTGCCGGTAAGCCACTGAAAAACCTGCTCCGCTACCATTCCCTGCACGAAAATTTGCAAGCGGCCCTCAAGGACGGCCGGACCAGGATGATGGAGGTGAGCACTTATTACCCGCGTTCTGCGATCCTTGAAACTTATATTCTCCCGGTAAAGGGTATTAATCAAGAAGTGATTGGCGTTCTGCTTTTGTTTCATGAAGTAACCCACCTGCGGTCTGTCGAGAAGATGCGCAGTGATTTTGTGGCCAACGTTTCTCATGAAATACGCACTCCGCTGACCACCCTGCGGGGATATGCGGAAACGATCCTTCATGAAGAATTAACCCGTGACCAGCTTCTTGATTTTTTGGCTGTTATCGACCGGGAAGCAAACAGGCTTACCAGGCTGGTTGATGAACTGCTGGAGCTGGCCCGGATTGAAAACGAAAAGGATTTTGTCAAGAAAGAGGTTGTCAACCTGGATCAACTTATCGGTGAGGCTCTTGGCAGGGTTGAAGGGCTGCGGGCCAACAATGCCGTAGAGACAGCGGTTTATAATCCTGTCCAAACCCTTATTGTTCCCGGAAACCGGGAATGGCTCTGCCTGGCCCTGGTCAATATCCTGGAAAACAGTATCCGGCACGGCAGGGCGGGCGGACGGATCAATATCGCCGTTATTCCCGGAAACGGCAGCGTTACGGTTGAGATTGAAGACGACGGTCCCGGTATTCCCGAAGCCGACCTGCCTTATGTCTTTGAACGGTTTTACCGGGTCGATAAAGGACGGTCCCGGAAAAGCGGCGGGACCGGGCTCGGTCTTTCCATTGTCAAGCACATCATGGAAGCCCACGGGGCTTCATATGTCCTGGAGAGCGCTGAAGGCAAGGGCAGTATTTTTCGCTTCACCCTCCCTCTTGCTTCTGAATGATTTAACCCCGATTTAACTTTGATTTTACACAAGCTTCCTTTGTTTTTAACCCTAATGGGGTATTCTGAAGATGACCCGAAGAGGGCTAAATTTTTGGAGGAGGATGAGCTATGTCTAAAATAAGGTGGTTAACAATAACCATTGCCCTTATGGGGGTACTGGTTATGGCGGCTGCCGGGTGCGGCGGAAACGGCACTGTAGAAGAAACTGCTGATGAAGCAGCCGGGGACAATGGGGAAGAAGTGGCGCAGGAACAGGCTTCGTTGATGCTGGGCGGTTCCGATTCGGAAGTCAATGTGGTAACCAGGCTGGCCGAAGAATATATGAACGACAACCCCCATATATCGATTGCCGTGACCGGCGGCGGTTCCGGGGTCGGTATTTCATCTTTAATTGACGGTGACATTGATGTGGCCAATTCGTCCCGTCCGATGAGAGAAGCTGAAGAAGATGCAGTCAGGGAAAATCACGGGGAAGAGCCGTATGCTGTCCGTTTTGCTGTTGACGGGGTGGCGGTTGTCGTTAATGAAAACAATCCAGTCGAAGAATTAACCGTGGAGCAAGTTGGAGCTATGTACCGGGGTGAAATCACCAACTGGTCCGAGGTTGGTGGAAATGACCGGGAAATTACCCTCTATGGCCGGCAAAGCACTTCAGGCACCTATGTATTTTTCATGGAACTGGTTGTGCAGGGCGAATATTCTGATAGAAAACGCAATATGGCCGGTACTTCCGACATTGTCGAAGCGGTTATTGGCGATGCCGGCGGGATCGGTTATGCCGCCATCGGTTATGCCGATGAAGCCGGTGTTAAAGCGCTTTCCATCGCTGCCGATGAGAATGCAGAGGCCTACGATCCCGCTGTCCTTGAAAATGTTACCGGCGGGGATTATCCGCTGACCAGGCCGCTTTACCAGTACATGATCGGAAAACCGGAAGGAGCCCTGCTTGACTTCCTGCTCTTTGAAGTCAGTGATGCCGGCCAGGAACTGGTGCTCCAGGAAGGTTTTTACCCGATTACGGCCGCGGACCGTGAATTTAACAAGGAAGCGCTGGAGTAATTTCTACCTTGGCTTTTGGACCCTGCAGCCCCTAAGTACCGGGCTGCAGGGTAGTTGAATGAGATCAATGTTTGATCAAGAGAAGGGGATCAAATTGCTTTCTTTTACCGAAAAAACAATGAAGATTGTTTTTATCCTGAGCGGACTGGCCGTTATCCTATTTTTGGCCGGCGTTTTTTACATTTTGCTGGCCAACAGCCTGCCGGCCCTGGCAGAACTGGGCATCGGGCCATTTTTTTCTCCCGGCAGGTGGAACCCGGCCGCTTACGGGGAACCGACTTACAGCCTTATTAACCTGATCTACGGCACTTTTATGGTAACCGTGGGCGCCCTGCTTTTTGCCGTGCCGATCGGTGTGGCGGCCGCAGCCTACCTGGCTGAAATTGCTTCGCCCTGGGAGAGGGAACTGTTTAAACCGGTGGTGGAAGTTTTAGCAGGTATTCCTTCGGTAGTGCTCGGGTTTTTCGGGCTGGTGGTTCTTGCTCCAATCATAGCGAGGACCTTTAATCTTAACAGCGGTTTGAATGCTTTAAACGGTGCCCTGCTGGTGGGGATCATGGCCCTGCCGACCATAATTACTCTGGCCGAGGATGCCATCACCGCCGTCCCGGAAGAGTACCGCCATGCTTCTTTGGCCCTGGGTGGAACAAGGTGGCAGACCATATGGAAAATATCGATCCCGGCCGCCTTTTCCGGCATTACCGCATCCGCAATGCTGGGCATGGGGCGGGCCATCGGCGAAACGATGACCGTGTTGATGGTGACGGGAAACATGATTGCCAGGCCCACTTCTTTTTTGGACTCAGTCCGGACCCTAAGTGCCAATATTGCCATTGACATCGGCGATGTGGCTTTTAATACTGCTCATTTTCATGCCCTGTTTGTCGTGGGGATGGTGTTGTTCATGATTACTTTTACGATCAATTTACTGGCTGATATTTTGATTCACCGTAAGCCGGAGGTGAGCAAATGAAAGCGGAAGCGGTTGGTAAAACCAGTGTGGCCCGGGCCGGGAGGGTCAATACAGGCAGGGGTGAATGGCGGAGTGCGGAAATGATTGGTTACTGGGCCCTGCGTTTAACCCTGGTCCTGGTCCTGTTTATCCTCGGCATCATTGTATACGACATTGTTTCCAAGGGCATAGGGGTTATAAACTGGGAATTTTTAACCCAACCCCCGCGGGTGGGAATGACTGAAGGGGGAATATTCCCGGCCATTGTCGGCACTTTTTATGTGACCTTGATCACGGTTGCTTTTGCCGTTCCTCTCGGGGTTGCCGCCGCGATCTATTTAAATGAGTATGCTCTCCAGGGACGTTTCACCCGCCTGGTCCGGATGGCGCTGCGTAACCTGGCCGGCGTGCCCTCCATAGTTTTCGGCCTCTTTGGGATGGCTGTATTTGTAAAACTTTTTGGTTTCGGGCCGTCTTTGATCGCTGCCGGGTTCACCCTGGGATTGCTCACTTTGCCGGTCACAGTCACGGCCTCTGAAGAAGCGCTGCGGACCGTGCCCCGGGCTTACCGGGAAGGTTCTTTTGCCCTGGGGGCAACACGCTGGCAGGTAGTCCGGACTGTGGTCCTGCCGCGGGCCATCCCGGGCATCCTGACCGGAACGATCCTGGGGCTGGCCAGGGCTGCAGGCGAGACGGCCCCGATCCTGGCGACGGGGGCGGCATTTTTCCTGCCGCAGCTCCCTGATTCAATCAGGAGCCAGTTCATGGCTCTGCCCTATCACCTTTTTATCATGGCCACCCAGCACCATGCCATTTCACAGGTGCGCCCGATCGCTTACGGCACGGCCCTGGTCCTTTTGGTTTTGGTCTGCCTGCTCAACCTGGCGGCGGTGCTTCTCAGGAAGCGGTACCGGGGCAGGATGAACAGGGGACTTTAAGGTAACGGGTGATGCCATCCAGATAATGCTGCTTTAAGCGCAAAATATAAAATATGGAGCAGGCGATCAGTATGGCCTGTAATCTAAGGAATCCACAAGGAAAGGAGCAGTGAAAGGTTCTTTTAGCTGTAAAGCTTGGAACCGGGAGCTATGAAAAATGTTGCCAATAAAGAAGTCTTGGAGGATAAAGAAAGAACCGGCCCGGTTTCTTCCGTTTTAATCGAAGGAAGATTACCGGGACCTTGCTCCAGCGAAGATTACTGTGAAGTCAAAGTCGAAAATCTTAACTTTTATTACGGAGCCAAGCAGGCTTTGTTTGATGTCAATGTCGGGGTCAAAGAAAAAGGGGTTACCGCCTTGATCGGACCCTCGGGCTGCGGAAAAACGACTTTTCTAAGAGTCCTGAACCGGATGAATGATTTGATCCCGGGTACCAGGCTCGAAGGCAGGGTTTTTGTGCACGGGGAAGATATTTATGACCCAACAGCGGACGTGGTCGATCTCAGAAAAAAAGTGGGAATGGTTTTCCAACAGCCCAACCCTTTTCCGAAGAGTATTTATGACAACGTTGCTTATGGACCCCGCATACACGGCCTTAAGAACAAGGCCCGTCTAAATGAGATAGTGGAAGCAAGTTTGCGCGGCGGGGCGCTTTGGGAAGAGGTCAAGGATCGCCTGCATGAGCCTGCCCTTTCTTTGTCCGGGGGGCAGCAGCAGCGGTTGTGTATTGCCCGGGTGCTGGCCGTCCAGCCCAAAATTCTATTGATGGATGAACCGACATCAGCCATTGACCCGCTTGCCACCCAGCGCATAGAAGATTTGGTGAGGAACCTCTGCGCAGACTACACGATTATCATAGTAACTCACAACATGCAGCAGGCCGCCAGGATCTCGGATTATACCGGCTTTTTCTTACAGGGAGAAATGATTGAATGGGGTGAGACCTCAAGTATTTTTACCAATCCGAAGGACAGGCGCACCGAAGACTACATTACCGGGCGCTTCGGATAAAGTCCGATACTTTCTGGAGGAGAGATCATAATGCGCAGTTCTGAAACAAGTGATCGGAAGGTAGTATTTAACGAGAAGATGAGCCGGCTCCAGGATCGTTTGCAACATATGGGCGGCCTGGTGGAAGAAGCTATCGGCTGCTCCATTGAAGCATTGAAGAAGCAGGACATGGACCTGGCCCGGGCGATAATTGATGGAGATGACAGGATCGACGACCTTGAGCAGGAAATTGAAGAAAAGTGCCTGGAAGTAATTGCTACCCAGCAGCCCATGGCCAAAGATCTCCGCCGGGTAGCCACCCTTTTTAAAATGATCAATGATCTGGAGCGAATGGCCGATTATGCTACCAGTATAGCTAAAATAACCCTACGCATTGCCGACCAGCCGCTGATCAAGCCGCTGGTCGACATACCCCGGATGGCATATTTAACTCAGAAAATGGTTAAACAGTCCCTGGATGCCTACGTCCGCGAAGACGTTGAGCTTGCAGCTGCCGTGGGGGCGGATGACGACGAGGTTGACAAGCTGTTTGGCCAGATTTTCCGGGAACTGTTGACTATAATGATGGAAAATCCCAAAACGATAACCCAGGCCACCCATCTTTTGTTTGTTGGCCGCTGGTTGGAGCGCATTTCCGATCATGCCACAAATATTGCTGAAGAGGTAATCTTTTTATCAACCGGGGAAAAAAGAAGCCTGAATGATTGAACCGGCACCGGAAGAATATTTTAATAAGTCCATGCGGCCGCATGTTTTACCGGTTTTAAACGTTCTTGGCTGCTCTAAATTAAGCGACGCAAATTATTATGCTGCGTCGCTTTTTTGGCTTCCAAACTTATTTCAGCCGTTATTAAAGTTGCCCGTTAAATTGAAGGCAAAAAACTTCTGCAACCCAAAAAAGGCGGTTATTGTTTTGACAGAAATTTTTGTCCTGGTATCATGAAATAGGGGGAATCATTGCGTCAATAAAGCGGGAAAAGGGAGGTGCAATAAATTGTCCGTTCATAATGTGGAGCTGACAAACAGGAGAGTGATAATTGTTTCCAATCGTCTGCCGGTAAAAGTGGATCGAAGGTCCGGCCAATTGCAGGTTACACCCGCTGCCGGAGGGGTGGCTACCGGCCTTTCATCTTTTCATCACAGCGTTGAAAGCTTATGGATTGGCTGGCCCGGGATAAATCCCGCTACCGATAAGGCCAAAACGGAGACGGAAACAAAGCTGCGAGAGGAATACAAATGTATACCGGTTTATTTGTCTGCTCATGATTTGAAAAAATATTATTATGGATTTAGCAACAGGACTTTGTGGCCTCTTTTTCATTACTTTTCTCCTTACTGCACTTATGATACATCGGAGTGGGAGGCTTATCAAAAGGTTAATCAAATTTTTTGCCGTAAGCTTTTGGAGGTCATTCGCCCGGATGACCTGGTCTGGATCCATGACTACCATTTGCTGCTTCTTCCGGCAATGCTGCGCCGGGAAATGCCGGCGGCAACGATCGGTTTTTTCCTCCATATTCCGTTTCCTTCCATGGAAGTATTTCGCTATTTGCCGTGGCGGAAAGAAATACTGGAGGGGATGCTTGGGGCTGATTTGATTGGTTTTCACACCTATGATTACACCAGGCACTTTTCCAGCAGTGTGTTGCGCATTCTGGGCAAAGAACAATTCTATGGAGAGATCAATGCCGGTGGGAGAATGGTTGCCGTCGAAACTTTTCCGATGGGAATTGATGCGCAGAGATTTTCCGAAGCGGTTTCAACACCGGAAGTTAAAAGAGAAAGAACTTTGCTTTTACAGAAACTGAATACGGAAAAAATAATTTTATCTGTTGACAGGCTCGATATTAGCAAAGGAATTTTGGAACGTCTACAAGCTTTCGAACGCTTTTTGGAAAAATATCCGGAATGGCAGGAACGAATAACATATGTCATATTATGTGTGCCTTCACGGACAAAAGTCCGGGAGTACCAGCATTTAAAAGAGGAGATCGAGAAACTGGTGGGGAAAATTAACGGCCGTTTTGATATCCCGGGCTGGCTGCCCATTCTCTATATGTACCGTTCTCTTGCTTTTAATAAATTGGTTGCCCTGTACAGTGAAGCCGATCTGGCCCTGGTTACGCCTTTACGTGACGGCATGAATCTGGTAGCCAAAGAATACCTGGCCTGCCAGAGCAGGACAGGCAAAGGCATCCTTGTTTTAAGTGAAACCGCCGGGGCTGCCGCCGAACTTGGCGAGGCTGTTATTGTAAATCCCAACAACCGGGAAGCAATGGCCGATGCTGTCAACCGGGGTCTTGTAACCTCGGAAAATGAGAAGAATGAAGCGATCGGTTTTATGTTTGAACGAATCAAAAAGTATAACGTTTTTCGCTGGGCGAAAGATTTTATAAGGCATTTAAATCAAACCGAAAAAGCGCGAGCCGATCATCGTCAGCGGTTCATAGGGGATGAAGCGAGAACTGAAATGCTCGCTCATTACAGGCAAACTGAAAGAAGGCTTTTACTGTTGGATTATGACGGGACCCTTGTTTCTTTGCAAAAGAGACCTGAACAGGTTCGTCCGGATACCGAACTTTTAAGGCTTCTGTCGCAACTCAAGGCTGACTCCAAAAATCGGGTGGTGGTGATCAGCGGCAGAGATCGGGACTATCTTTCCGGCTGGTTTTTAGAGATCGGTTTGGATATGGCTGCCGAACATGGAACCTGGATATATGAAGCAGACCGGCGGGAGTGGCGCTTGCTGGAAAAAGATATCTTTGATGACTGGAAAAAAATAGTTTACCCCAAGCTGGAAATGTTTACGGACAGAACCCCGGGTTCCTTTATTGAAGAAAAATCTTATGCTCTTTCCTGGCATTACCGGAAAACTGTTCCCGAACTCGGCAGCTTGCGGGCGAAGGAACTGGTGGACACTCTCCGTTCCTTACTTTCCGGCACTGATCTCCAGGTTTTAATGGGCCAAAAAGTGATTGAAATCAAACCGGCGGCAATTAATAAAGGCAGGGCTGCTTTACACTGGCTGGAAGAGGAAAATTCTCTGGATTTTATTTTAGGTATGGGTGATGACTGGACTGACGAAGATATTTTTTCCGTGCTTCCGGAAGAAGCCTGGAGCATTAGGGTAGGTTTCGCCCCGGTTACCAGGGCGCAATATTTTTTGGAAACCCCCGATGAGGTAAAAAGTTTACTGCGAACTTTAGCTGAGGCATAAGCCGGCACCCTTCCTGCTAATACACAGCAGGGTGTCGCGTAGCAGGGGGACGGGGTACCTGCTACATGTGTAGCAGGTACCCCGTCCCCCTGCTACACCCGTGAGCGCCGGTTTGCATAATGTGTCTATCGTTTTATTTTTGCGGGAAACAAGATTGGCCCCAAAAGCTTCGCTCTCTGAAAATTCTTGGTTGAATAATGTAAGGCATGTTCTGTAAAATAAAGAAGAGTTTTATCGGCAGCCAGAGCATAGAGGTATATAATTAATGGGCGGTTAGATCAAATATTAAAGGAGTTCGGTGATAGATATCGTGAAGCAGCTAAATCTTAATTATCGGTCCGGGCATAGAGTTCATGAATGGCAGGTTAGAGAAGAAAGTTTTTCTCTGAAAAATAACCCTGTAAGTGAAAGCATTTTTACCCTGGGCAACGGCTATCTCGGCATCCGTGGAAGCTTTGAAGAAGGCCTGGAGGGGGATGCTCCCCATTCAATTGAAGGTATTTATATAAACGGGTTTTATGAATCAGTTCCCATCCCCCACGCCGAGAGGGGCTATGGATATGCATACAATTCGCAAACCATTTTAAATGTTACTGACAGTAAGATAATTGAGCTCTACCTGGGGGAAGAACGCTTCAGCTTAAATAAAGGGAAGTTGTTGCAGTTTAAGCGGCTGCTGGATTTTAAGGAAGGCTATCTGCTTAGAGAGTTGATCTGGAGGTCTCCCGGCGGTAAAGAAATCAGAATTGTTGTCAAACGCCTGGTTTCATTTGCTCACCGGCATT
>PUNU01000072.1 GCA_003551865.1 Syntrophomonadaceae bacterium | reverse complement strand
GCCTCGGCATGAGCATCGGCCTGCTCTTTACGGGAGTGCTTTTCGTGGAGGTGGTCTTCGCCTACCCGGGCCTGGGCCACCTGTTTTACCTGGCCCTGCAGCACCACGACTATCCCACCGTGCACGGGTGCCTGCTGCTTATTACCGTCTGCGTCCTGGTTTTCAACCTGTTCGCCGACTTGATTTCGATAAAACTGGACCCGAGGTTAAAAGAAGATGCACATCAATTACTGGGCTGAAATAAAAAAAGACAGACTCGGCCGCACCGGCCTGGCCATGGTCGCCCTGCTGGCGGCAACCGCCCTGCTGGCGCCCTGGCTGGCTCCCTACAATCCCTGGGATTACGTGGGGCCGCCTTTGAGCGCTCCCTCCTGGCGGCACCTGCTCGGCACCAACGAGGTGGGCCAGGACATTTTAAGCGAGCTGATATACGGCACCCGCACCACCCTTATGATCAGTGTTTCAGCGGCCGCGTTATCTACCCTGCTCAGCCTGGGGCTGGGACTTTTGGCCGGCGTCTACCGCGGAACGGCCGAGCGAATCATCCTGCGGCTGGTGGATGTGATGCTGGTTATCCCCGTATTTTTAATCGCCCTGCTGGTGGCGGCCTATTTCAAGCCCGGCACCTCCACCCTGATCCTGCTTTTTACCCTGCTGTTGTGGCCGCCCGGCACGCGGATCATCTGGACCAGGGTGCTCGGCCTCAAGAACCAGGAGCATTTTACCTCGGCCCGGCAGTTCGGGGCGGGCACTTTTTACCTGGTCCGGCGGCACCTGGTTCCCGAACTTTATCCCCTGCTGACTGTTAATTTCATCCAGGTAATCCGCCGGGCGGTGTTTATGGAAGCAGGGCTGGCCTTTTTGGGAGTCTTCGTCCCGGCCGCCAAAAGCTGGGGCTTAATGCTCCACTATGCCCGCGATTTTATTTTTACCGGAGCCTGGAAATGGTGGCTGTTGCCCCCGGGGCTGGCCGTATCCTTTACCATTACCGCTTTCGCCCTGATCGGCTATTCACTGGAGGCGGTGCTCGATCCCCGCCTGAGGAGGCAGGCCTATGCTGAAAATTAAAGACCTCACTGTTAAATATCCCTCCGCACCGGGACCTTTAACCGTGCTGGATAAAGTAACCCTCCGGGTGGAACCGGGAGAAAAGCTGGGCATCGTCGGCGAATCGGGCTCGGGAAAAACCAGCCTCGCATTAACCCTGATGGGTCTTTCCCCGGGAGAGGTCGAGGGCTCGATCCTCTACCGGGACAAAGAACTGCTAGCCCAGAGCAGTGAAGAATGGGAAAAACTGCGGGGCGGGGGTATCTCCATGGTCATGCAGCAATCCGGGGAAATGCTTACCCCGGTGATACCGGTGATCGAACAGGTGGCCGAAGCCTACCTCAAACAGTTCCCCCGGCAGAAAAACGAGGCTTTCCGGCGGGCGGCTTCTTTTCTCGAAAAAGTGGGCCTGCCGGAGCATTGCCACCGGCGCCTTCCCTACACCCTGAGCGGCGGGGAAGTGCAAAGGGCCCTGCTGGCCATGGCTTTGATTACCGATCCCGAGCTGCTGATCCTGGATGAACCGGTCTCCTCGCTCGACGCACTTACCCGGGAAGAAATCCTAACACTGCTGGACGAGCTGACCCGCGACCGCACCGTGCTGGTCATCTCCCACGATCTGTCCAGCGTGGCCCGCCTGGCCACCAGGACGGCGGTGCTTTACTGCGGAGCGATGCTGGAATCGGGGCCCACCGGCGACCTGTTCCAGAACCCCCTTCACCCCTACAGCCGCGCCCTGGTGCGGGCCTATCCCACCATCGGGGGTGTGAAAGAGCTGCAGGGTATCCGGGGAGAATTTCCACCTTTAAGCGAGCGCCCCGGCGGGTGCCCCTTCCATCCCCGCTGCACCCAGTCGATCGAGATATGTGCCCGGGAAAAACCGGTCTCCCGGCAAAAGGAAGATCGCCGGGTACTCTCCTGCCACCGGGGCGGGGTGGTGGAGCTTCTGCGGGGTGAAGCGATCAGCAGGAGCTACCTGCTGGAAAAAGGAAACGGCGTAAACAAGAAGGCGGCTTACCTGGAAGCGGTGCGGGATGTGGAAGTTTCCCTGGACGAGGGGGAAGTGTATGCCCTGGTCGGAGAAAGCGGATCGGGTAAAACCACTTTAGGACGGGTTTTGGCCGGGGTGGATCGGCCCGACGCGGGCAGGGTCTTTTTCCAGGGTCGCGAGATCCACAGATTGCCAACCAAAGAGTACAAAAGGGCCAGGCATCACCTGCAGATGCTTTTCCAGAACTCCGGCGAGGCTTTGAGCCACCGCCTGGATGTTTTCGACCTGGTGGAAGAACCGCTGGTTATCCAGGGTGTGGGTGACGAAGAAGCACGCCGCAGGGCCGTCTACAGCGCTCTCGAGTGGGCCCGCCTGCCCCTGGACGAGCGCTTTCTGCACGAGTTCCCCCACCACTTAAGCGGGGGGGAACTGCAGAGGGTGGCCATAGCGCGGGCCCTGGTCCTGGAGCCCCGGGTGCTGGTGGCCGACGAGCCGAGCGCTTCCCTGGACGCCAGCGTCCAGGCCAAAATAGTAAAGCTGCTGCTCCAACTGCAGAACGAAAGGGGCTTTGCCCTGTTCCTGATCACCCACGACCTGGCCCTGGCCGCCCGGGCGGGGGACCGCATCGGGGTGATGTACAGCGGGCGCCTGGTGGAAGAAGGTCCCTCAAGCATCCTCGTCCATCGACCCCTGCATCCCTACACCCGGCAGCTCCTGCAGGCCGCCCCGGCCCTGGAGCGGGGAGCCGGTGATACCTTGACCGCCGCAACAGGGGGGACAGCAGGCGAAAACAGTGCTTTAAGAGGCTGTCCCTACGCAAAAGTCTGCCCCGAGGCCAAGGAGCTCTGCCACCGGGAACTGCCGGCCCTGACAGAGCAAAACCACCGGAAGATCGCCTGCCACCTCTACGGCCAGTTCTTAACATGAGGGCCACGGGCCTCGAAACAGACAAAGAGTCTTGCGGGAGCAGGTTTTTGCCAAGCAGAGGTAAATTTTTGCCAGGCAAATGGAATTTTTACCGGGCGGGGTGCTCTTTAATCCTGCGACTGCAAAAAACGCAGCAGTTCGGGATTAAACCTGTGGGGAGCGGTTTCCATCGGGCAGTGACCTTCCTCCGGGATTACTACAAGCTCCGCCCCGGGCAGCAGCTCAGCCAGCTCCTTTCCCCGCTCAAGGGGAACCCATTCGTCGTATTCACCCCAGAGGCAGAGCACCGGAAGATCAAGCTCAACCAGCTTCTCCCGGGGAAGTAAAAACCTGCTGCCAAGGAGATCGGCCAGGACCACTTCACTTCCTTCAACGGTAACGGGCAGGTAGTAACCTTCAACTTCTTCAGGGGCAGGCGCCCTTCCGTAGGCTGAAGCCAGCATGTCTTCTATTGTGTCCTGATTGAGCAGAAGGCGTGTGCTTAAAACCTTTACCCATCGCTTAAGCGGGGGATAGCTGTACAGCCAGGGCGGCCCGAAACGGCCCGAACCGATTAGCGCGCCGGCGGCCAGGGTAATGCTTTCGACCCGATCCGGCTCCTGCAGGGCCATCGCCGTAACCGCGGCCCCGCCCATCGAGTGCCCGACCAGGTGCCAGCTTTCTCCGGGATAAAGATCATCCAGCAGTAGCCACATATATTCCGCCCGCCCTCCGGGGGAATGATCCAGCCCTTGTTTCCTCTCACTCAGGCCAAAGCCCGGCAGGTCGACGGCAAGCACCCGCATGCCCTCGTCCTGCAAGGCCGGCGCGGTATGGCGCCAGCTGAAAGTGGAAGCACCGAAACCGTGCACCAGCAAAACGTTGTCCTCCCCGGCCCCAAGCGGTTCAAAAAGGCGGAAGTGGATTTCCACATCCTTAACTGCAGCAAACTCGCTGTTGTCATAGGTCAGCGCGCGGCGATCCGCAGCAGGCCGCTCGACGGTAATGAAGTAAGGAGCAGCGCTCAGCAATATAAAAAGCGCCGCCAGGATTAGGCCCGCCCCCTTAAAAAACCGTCTCCAGCTAAAATTTTTTCCAGTTCTGCCCTGCATCGAAATCCGCTCCTTAAAGGCACAATATAAGACTACCGTAAATTACTGGTTTTTGCATCACCAGTTTTTCTATTATATATATAGACAGCCCATGAAAAAACCGCCGGCTGCAGGCAGGAAAACGGGCGGCGCTGTTTAATAAACAAATATAACTGATATTCCCTGCTCCCTGTGATACTTAATGCGCAGGCATTCCCGGTAATTACACGGAGGTTTGCAAAACAGATTATGGATGATAAGTTTACCCGGCTGCGGGAGCATATGGTTGAAACGCAGTTAATACCCCGGGGCATAAAAGACCAAAAAGTCCTGGACGCCTTCTACAGGGTCCCCAGGCACATGTTCGTGGGCCGGGAAGTCCTGGACCAGGCCTACGAGGATTACCCCCTGCCGATTGACTTCGGCCAAACCATTTCCCAGCCTTATATTGTAGCCCTGATGACGGAGTCTCTGGAATTAAAGGGCGGTGAAAGGGTTTTGGATATCGGCACCGGGTCGGGTTACCAGACGGCGATCCTGGCCGAACTGGCCGCACACGTTTACACAATCGAAAGATTTGAAAAGCTTTCCCAAACAGCTTCCACGGTGCTTAACAGGCTGGGTTATGAAAATATCAGCTTTAAAGTCGGAGACGGCAGTAAAGGGTGGCCGGAAGAAGCTCCTTTTAATGGCATCCTGGTGGCGGCCGCCGCCGAAAAGGTGCCTCCCGCCCTGCTGGAACAGCTCGCCAATGAAGGCAAAATGGTAATCCCTGTCGGCGACTCTTTCAGCCAGGAACTGCTCGTTATCAGCAAGGACAGGCAGGGAAACATCTCAAAGCAGAAAACCGTGGGCTGCCGCTTCCTCCCCCTGATAGGGGAATAGTTCTCCTTTATAAAAACAGATAAATCACCATGAAAACCAGGACCAGGAAAAGGCCCAGGAGAGCAATCCTGGTAAACTTTCCGCCGGATTGCTCGGCTTCCGGATCAATTTTTCTGCCTCTTTTCCACATGCCCCGTTCAACAGAGCCGTCAGGGTGGCTCATACTGCCTTCTCCATGCGGCTGATCGTTTTTCCATTCACCTTCAAACGTCTTGCCATCGGGGAAATACATTTTACCCCAGCCGTGCCTTCTGCCTTTCCTGTATTCGCCGACATATTTGCGGCCGTCGGGAAAGGTCAATTCAAGGTTTTGGCCGTGCGGTTTGCCCCATTCGAAGGAGCCGCTCAGTTCACGCCCGTCGGCAAAGGTATGGGTTCCTTCCCCGTGTGCTACGCCGTTTTTTAATTCACCGACGTATTTTGAACCGCTTTTAAATTTTATGGTGCCTCTTCCTTCATTTTTTTCGTTAACTTCTCTGCCGCTTTGCTTCTTTGCCATGAACAGACCTACCTCCCCACTGTCATCTATTTTACTATTAATCGCCCGTTGTGCCCAGATGGATGGTCCCTTAAACTTAAAAAACCAATCTAAACGAAACAGCAATTTCGTTTAAAAAATCCCCCGGCCCACGCGAAGCAGTTCACCTTAACGGGCTTGTTTTTAGAATCGCGCTTACGGCCAGGCAGGAAAAGGGCTGCTGTTGTTTAAATTACTTTTATGATGAAAAACGGCACGGTCAATAAGCATATTTTGCTGGACAGGTTTCCGGTAACCCTGGCAGCGGCAGTGTTTTGGAACAGCAAGCTGTTCCGCGAAAGTATCGAAAGCCCCGCCTATGCGGAGCTTTTAAATGCCGTCAGTCTAAAATGGCCGAAGGTTATAGGGGAAGGGCGTTATGAAGTGCCCGCGGTTACACCGATCGGCGAGCTGGACCCCGCTTTTCAAATCGTGCAGTGGAAAGGCGACGATCACACAACCATTATTTTTCACCACGGCAACAATGAGCGGCCTTTTGACAACATCCCCTTGAGAAACAATACCTTTTATAATATTTTTCAATCGAGCCGTGAAGACGTCCCCGCCAATCTAATCCTGGTCAGGGCCCCTTTCCACCGGTCTTTCGCGGTATACCGCCGCTACATGGCCCACCTTTCCACTTTCAGCACCCTTTTATCCGTATCGGCAAAGATGGTGGAAGCTCTGATCATGTACGCTAAAAACCGGGGCAGCCGGGTGGCTGTCTGCGGTTTCAGCCTGGGCGGGTGGATCACCAACCTGCACCGCGCCTACTTCAACACTGCAGACCTTTATATGCCCCTGCTGGCCGGAACCGCGCCCGGTGATGTTTTTACCCGCTCCATTTACCGAAAGCTGGCTGCCCCTAAGGTCCTGGAAAATCCCGATATCGTGGAAAACAGGTTAAATTTTGAAAAACAATTCTCCAGGGTGAAAGAAAATAATGTGTTTCCCCTGCTTGCCCGTTATGATCAGATCATCCGTTTTGCAAGGCAAAAAAACTCTTACGGTGACCACCCCTCGGCGGTGATCGACAAGGGGCATTACACCGCTTCAATGTCCGGCTATGAACTGCGCCGGCATTTATTTGAAGTGCTGTCGAAAGAACCGATCTTTTGAGAATTTTTCTGATTTAAGGAGCAGTCTCGAGATGATCGAACTGGTTTATTCAAACAAGACCGAGCACCTTCTCGATGCCCTGGCCGCTGATCTTCAGCAGCGGCGCTCCGAAGGGGCGCATCCGCTTGATCCCGTGGAGATCGTGGTGCCCAACCGGAACATGGAAACCTGGGTGCGGCTCGGCCTGGCCCAGGCCGCCGGGATATCTGCCAACCTGCAATTTAGAAGGCTGGAACGCTTTATCGGCGGGATAGTTTCCGAGGTCTGCCCGGGTGAAGTAAAGCTGGTGGACCTCGACACGATCGAAGCGGCGATTTTGGCCGTTCTTTGCGATCAAACAATGCTCGCTCGGACGGAGCTGCAGCCGGTCAAAAGGTACCTGGAAAGCACCGCGGGACTTGCCGGAAGCTTAGCGCCGGCAGGTTCATCTTCACCGCCCGGGGATGGAAGCTTTACGGGCGGGCCCAGCAGGGGAAAGCGGGACGGCGGAGCCGGCCCTTCCACTGCGCCGGCTTTCGACAGTCACCTGGCGGCCGACGGGGCCGATATGCGCCGGGTTCAACTGTCCGCCCGCCTGGCCCACCTTTTCCAGGAATATACCTACTCCCGGCCGGAGATGATCGCCGCCTGGCGAAAAGCGGGAGACAAACCCGGCAGTTTCCACCCGGCCGATCACCCCTTTGCCAATCCCGCCGCGGATGACCCGACCCTGGCAGTTACCGCCGGCTGGCAAAGGGCCCTGTGGAATGCTGTTTTCGGCAAAGGCGGGATCCTGGAAAACAATCCGCCCGACGATGGCGGACGCTGGGCCACCCTTGATCTGCTGGCACATGATGACGAGCTGTTTAAAATACTTAAAAACGCCGGTTTGCCCCCGGTGCACATCTTCGGGGTCTCCTACGTGGCCAGGATCTTCCAGCACCTGTTTGCCCGGTTGGGGGAAATCGGCACTGTCAAGATCTACACCCTCAACCCCTGCGCCGAATTTTGGGAAGATGTCGAGACCGAGCGGGAATTTTTCCATCGCCTGGACCGGGAGCTGGACCGGCGCAAAAAACGCCTGTGGGCGGAGACAGGTGAAACAGGTGAGGAAGATCCCTTCGGCCTTTTTGAAGCGGACAATCCGGCACTGCGCTACTGGGGCCGTCCCGGGCGCGAGCATGTCCGCCTGATCGAAGAGCTTACCGACTGCGATTTCAACGGCAGGTTCGCCGATCCGGCCCGGTCCGGCGGCGGCCTGCTGCATCTTCTGCAAAAAGATATTCTTTTCCGCGAACCGGAGCGCACCTTGAGAGTGGAAGATAGTGAAGCGGAAAAACCGGGCGAGATAAAAGATGTTCCCGCTGACGGGGTATACCCGCCGGATGAAACGATCAGGCTGGTGGCCGCACCGTCGGTGCGCCGGGAAGTCGAATGGGTGGCCGACGAGATCTGGAAACTGATGCGCGACGACAGGCCGGCGCCCGGACAACCACCCCTGCGCTTCAGCGACATCGCCGTGATCGTAAACAGCGCCGGCCGCGACGTTTACCTGCCGCAAATAGAAACTGTTTTCGCCGCCTGCCACAACCTGCCGAGCAGTGTATCCGATCTGCCGGGCACCGCAGGCAGCCGCCTGATCGAGGCCATGAGCCTCCTGCTGAAAATGCCTTTCGGCCGGTTCTCGCGCTCCGAAATGCTGGCCCTGATGGGCCACCCCGCAGTGATCGGCCGCTTCGACGACCTGACAGCCGACGATCTGGCGCAAAAAGCCGAGGCGCTGGGAATTATTTTCGGGGCCGACCACTCCGATCACGCCGGCACCTATATTGACGAGGACGTCTACAACTGGGACCAGGGTATCCGGCGGCTCGCTCTCGGCGCCTTTATGACCGGGGACAAGAGCGGCGAGGAAAGAATTTTCGAAGCCGCCGGGGGCCGGTGGCTGGTGGAGGAAATCTCCGGTGATTCAGCCTCCGCGGCGGCCCGCTTCGGCCTGCTGGCCCGCTCGCTTATAGCCGATGCCCGTTTTGTCCGCAAACATAAAATGACCCTCACCGACTGGGCCGGGTTCTACGCGGCCCAGATCGACGCCTACCTCCATTTTGAAGACGGGGCAGCCCAACGCGACCGCCTGCGCCTGCTTCGGGCACTGGGCAAACTCGAGGCCATGGACCTGGGGCACAAGGTGAGCGGCCGGACAGCGGCGGAAATCGCCGGACGGGCGGTCGAATCTCTGGGCGGCGGCCGGGGGCAGTACCTGGCTGAGGGTGTGGTCGTTTCATCATTTTTACCCATGCGGGCGATCCCGTTCAAGGCAGTCTTTGTGCTCGGCCTGGGCGAGGGCCTCTTCCCGGCCTCGGGGCGAAGGGACGCCCTCGACCTGCGGTCTGCGAAACGCCGGGCGGGCGACGTCGATACTGCTGAACGCGACCGCTACATGTTCCTCGAAACCCTGCTCTGCACCCGCGAGAGGCTTTATCTCTCCTACGTGAGAAGAGACGAACAAACCGGGGATCCGCTGCAGCCCT
>PUNU01000015.1 GCA_003551865.1 Syntrophomonadaceae bacterium | reverse complement strand
TAAAGTTTGAAATTGCTGATAAGGGCAGGCTTCTTTTCCAGAGCGAGCAGGGTTTCTTTGAACGATACAGGCTTTATTGCTTAAGATATTACTATGATACCTCGAAATTCCGTAAACTGAAAAAAAATTTTTTCCGAGAACAATTGGGAGTATTAAGGGATGAACAGTCCGGATAAAGAAATACTGCAGGAAAAACTTTCCGCTCTGCAGTCCTACTACAGGGAGTTAACAGAATTTCAACATATTACCTATGAAGAATATTGCAGCAGCAATTTGTACAGAAGAACTGTAGAACGGTTGCTGCAGCTAATCGTGGAAACAGCAACGGATATAAATAATATGGTATTGAAAATGATTAGCAAAGAAACTCCGACCGATTATTATTCATCTTTTATCAAAATGGCAGAATACAATGTTTTTCCGATGGACTTTGCTTTGCAAATCGCCCCTTCTACCGGGATGAGAAATATAATTGTTCACGAATACCAAAAAGTAGATGACCGCCTTGTCCATGCTTCAATACGAGAGACTCTTAAGCATTATTTAAGGTATATGGAGTACCTGGAAAAATACCTGGAAAATACTAGGTGAAGAAAGCCGATCCATGCACACTCCTCATCTTCACAGTACAGCGTTACCGCTCCATGGAAGAGTATTGCTCGCTCCTTTGCCACCTCCTCGAGGGAGCTATCCGCGGCGAGATCAAAAACAAGCTGGTTCTTTTCTGGCCTTCCGGCAACCCGGCCGCGGTGCAGGTCGGCAGCAGTCATCCTACCGAAAGCAGTTGTTCCGCCGAAAAAAGCCACCCCGTCAACAGGAACCATCCCAGCAAATAAGTATGGGTAAAAAAACTGTCAGGGCTGACCATGTTTTGCAGCCGGCCGGCAGAAATTAGGTGGCAATATTTACAGCTGATAGGGTAGTTGTAGTCTTGCAACAACAATGCCCGGTAGAAATAGGGTGGCAAGGTAACTTTTGCTCAAACCCCTTAACTCGCAGTCCCCGCTGGTATACAATAAAGATATCAGTTGGGCTGAAAATATGATAAACCGCATCAGGATTTTAGGAGCAAAGAGGCAGATGTGGTTTACCGTGCCCAAATGAAAGATAGAGGTGTGATATTTTATATATTGCTGGAATTGCAGTCCAGGGTGGATTACCTGATTCCGTACCGGTTACTGCTGTATATGACTGAAGTTTGGAGAGATTTATTCAGGAGCATCTCAAAAAAAGAAGCAGAGAGGAAAATGCTTGAATAATGTCTTTTGATGCCCTGGAATTCAGGGTGTTTTTTTTGTAATAAAGTTTGCATTAATGCTGTATAATAACGTTGTAGAAGAAAGAATGCAGGACAAAACAAACAGGGTATTACAGGGAGGAATAATTGCGGGATGGTTGATTCAAGGAGAACCGGTAGAAGAAAAAAGAAGTCCGGGAGCAAGTCGAAAATTTTCCGGTCTTTGGCCGTAATTTTAATTGCCGCCGGCCTTATGTTCATCGGCTACAGCGGCTACCAGTGGCTGAGCCTGCAGCGGGAGCAGGCCGCTTTGCGGGAAGCGCATGAGGCCACGGCCGGTTTTCGAAATATCCATGGAGACAGGGTGGAGATCAGCGAATATGGAACAATGCGGCTGATCATACCGGCCATCGATACCGATTTGATGGTGGTAAGCGATGCCGATACGTACGACAGGGAAGAGATGGGCAGTATGCCGTATGAGTTTTCCCGGGAGGATTACCAGCAGTGGCTTGATGACCTAAAACCGTTACTGGACAAAGGCCCGGTTCATTACCAGTTGAGCGATCTGCCCAGCAATGAGGGGGGCAATGTGGTGATCTCCGGCCACCGCGCCGGCCACTGGAACTTTTTCCGCCACCTCGATGAGCTGGAGGAAGGCGATGAAATCCACCTGGAGATGGAAGGCTACCGCTTCACCTACCTGGTGGACCGGGTGGTGCAGGTTGACGCCCACGACTGGACCATGTTCTACAGCACCGAAGAGCCGGTGATCACCCTGCAGACCTGCACGCCTTTGGGGGTGGCCAACCCGCCGTACCGCTTAAACGCCAGAGGAGTTTTAAAAGAAGTAACCACCCTGGCGGCGGAAGAAGAAATGCCGGAAACCCCGGAAGTGGATTAAAGGAATGAGTTTTGGTATGTTCAGGTAAATTGTGATTATTTTTGCAGTATCTTGCCAGACTGGTGTATAATATTGGTATAAAAGTCGGTTTAATAAAATAACTGAAAGGTAATTTAATGTATATATATATGATCGCCCAGCAGCTAAGCCCGCCCGGGCCGGGGGAAGATCGTTTCTACAAGCTGGGCCGGGAGTTGAGCGCCCGGGGCCATGAAGTAACGGTTCTGACCACAAAAAACGGTTTAAACCTGGAGCTGGGCAAAAATAGGCTCGGCCTGGTGCAGAAAGATGGGCTGGGCATTGTTGCATTTAATGTTGCCCTGGAGCCGGGGATGAGCCGGTTGAAAAAGCTTGTTTCCTGGCTGCGTTTTGCCCGGCTGGTTGAACAGCAGGGGCGGGTCCTACCCCGGCCGGAGTTGATTCTGGCCGCCTCGCCGCCTTTGACGGTGGCCCTGCCTGCCATGCGGCTTAAAGAGTATTTTAAAGCGCCCCTGGTGATGGAAGTAAGAGAGCTGTGGCCGGACGTGCCGGTGGAGCGGGGCAGAGTGAAAAACTCCCTGGCAGTCAGGGCGCTGAGCAGGCTGGAGGAGCAGGCTTACGAAAAAGCGGACCGCATTGTGGCCGGCGATGAAGGTAGTGCTCCGGTAATTAAGGAGCGCCTGGCCGAGCCGGCCAAGGTGATGAGCTTCGGCGGCGGTAGCACGGAAAAGGAGATTAGCGCTAGTTACGATTCCATATTGCACGGGCTTTACAACGAGAGATAGAAAAGGTTGGCCATCTTAAAAGAACGGGGAGGAAAAACCATGCGCCAATCGCGCAGGGAAATGAGAAAAAGGAAGAAGGCCGACCGGGCGGCGAAGATCTATAAATACCTGGCCGTAGTTTTAATTGTCTCCGGGCTCGGTGTTTTCGGTTATGCTGGTTTTGAGTATCTCTATGTCCGCTACCAGCAGGCCCAGCTGCGCGAGGAATTCGAGGCCACAGCCGGTTTCCGCAACCTGGTCGACGAGATGGAGGCGGTGACTATTGAAGAGTGGCAGCCGATGCGGTTGATTGCGCCCAGCATCGGCATGGACCTGATGGCCGTGGGTGGGGGCGACGTATTTGATGAAGCCCTGCTCGATCAGGGCCCGACCCACTTCCAGATGAGCGATCTACCGAGTACCAAGGGTGGAAACGTCGCTTTTGCCGGACACCGGGCCGGCCACTGGAATTTCTTTTTGGATATTGACAAGCTGGAAGAGGGCGACGAGATCTACCTGGAAGTGGACGGCTACCGCTTTATTTACCACGTGGAGTGGGTGGAAGTTTTCGACGAGAACGACTGGGAACCGATAAGCTCCACCGAATACCCGGCCATTACCCTGCAGACCTGCGAGCCGCCGCACGTGGTCAACCCCGACTACCGGCTGATGGTCCGGGGCAGACTTTACGACGTGATGCGGATACCAGTGGAGTCGGCGGAAGCGAACTGATAGATTATTTAAGCCCGGGGGATATGAATGAGAGTAAAGGAGACGGAGAACAGACGGTGCAGGTTTTGTAAGACCGAGCTTGAGCATACATTTGCCGACCTGGGGGTTTCACCCCTGGCCAACTCTTATCTTGAGCCCGCGGAGCTTACGGAAATGGAGCCTTTTTACCCCCTGCATGTTTTTGTCTGTTCATCGTGTTTGCTGGTCCAGCTGGAAGAACTGAGCAGTCCTGGGGAGATCTTCAGCGATTACCCCTACTTCTCTTCCTTTTCGGAAAGCTGGCTGGAACATGCGAAGAATTTTGCTCTTGAAGCGGTAGAGCGCTTTAACCTGGGAAGCAGCAGCAGGGTGATCGAAATCGGCAGTAACGACGGCTACCTGCTGCGTTATTTTAAGGAAGCAGATGTCCCGGTACTGGGCATCGAGCCGGCGGCCAACGTGGCCCGGGCGGCCAGGAAAGAGGGCATTGACACGAAGGTCCGCTTCTTTAACAGCGCACTGGCCGGCGAGCTGGCCAAGGAGGGCAGGCAGGCGGACTTAATTGTCGGCAACAATGTGCTGGCCCATATCCCGCGATTGAACAACCTGATGATCGGCTTAAAGAAAATGCTCAAGCCGGGCGGGGTGATCAGCATGGAGTTTCCCCACTTGCTCAGGTTACTCGAACAGAACCAGTTTGACACTATCTACCATGAACACTACTCTTACTTTTCCCTGACCACGGCGGATAAGATATTCGGCGCGCACGGCCTGCCCCTGTTCGATGCAGAGGAGCTGTCCACCCACGGGGGTTCCCTGCGCATTTACGCCCGCCACGCGGAAGCGGAAGGGTTCAGCCGCACTGAGCACCTGACGGAGCTTTTAGATAAAGAGAGAAAGAGAGGCTTGACCGAGCTCGATACTTATTTGCATTTCGGGCAAAAAGTGTACAAAGCCAAGCGCGAGATCTTAAAGTTTTTAATCGGGCTCAAAGAAGAAGGAAGCACTATAGCCGGCTACGGAGCCCCGGCCAAGGGCAACACCCTGCTTAACTACCTGGGGGTGGGCACCGATTTTATCGACTTCACCGTCGACCGCAGCCCACACAAGCAGGGGCGCTATTTGCCCGGCAGTCGCATCCCGGTCTACGCGCCGGAGAAAGTTTTTGTAGAGAAACCCGATTACCTGATCATTTTACCCTGGAACCTGGAAGAAGAGATCAGCGGACAGATGGCCGGGATCAGGGAGTGGGGCGGCAAGCTCATGGTGTTAATCCCGGAAGTAAAGGTTTTTTAAGGTCGTCTGAGATGGATGGAGCGCACCGGTTGGAGCAGCCGGGTAAAGCCGGGGTCCGGCTTGAAGCGCTCTTTTCTGCGCTTTTCGATTATGGATATTATGGCAGATAAAGGGGCGGGTTTAATTGAAGAAAAGCTTGTGTTTTTTGCTGCCGCTGTTTTTTGTTTTTTTGCCCCCGTGGGGCTGTTTGCCGGAAGAAGAAGAGGAAGTGTTCGACGAGGCAGCTTTAAGAGCGGTCAACCAATATGTTGAGGAAATGAGTACGGCACTGCGTGATACCATCCCCGATCTTAAGGGCTGGGTACGTGAATATTACGAAGAGGATCTGCCCCTTACCTACGACGAAGAAAGGCGCGAATGGCTTAAAGAGCACAAAGAAAACATCGAGGCCGTGAGCGATAAATACAGGGAAAATGACTTTCCCACGGAAGAAGAAATTGCCGAATGGGAGGTCGTGGTGGTGCGCGATCAGTCGGAATGGGTGCTTGAGGGAGAAGAAGTAAACGCCGCGCTGGAAAAGTTAGATGAGCTCCGGGCGGAAGTAACCGGAACTATCGAGATGATCGATCGCAACGATGGCGAGCTCGACATGGAACAGTCAGAAAAGGTGCTGGAGCTGATTGAGGACATCGAGCCGACTATAGAAGAGGTAAGGGCGGTGTTTTTCCGATAAAGAAGGCGCCGCTTTGTAATAGTTAGCTCCTGTGCCCGGGAGGTTTATGAAGCGAACACCGGCGGAGAACCGACCAGCCGTTTAAAGGCGGCGGCAGGCCGGGGGGCTGTGGAGGTTTAAGATTAGCGATGCAGTTTATTGAAACCGCCCTGAAGGGGGCATACGTGATCGAGCTGGATACGAAAGAAGACGAACGAGGGTATTTTGCCCGCACTTTTTGCCGGCAGGAATTTGCCGAATATAACCTGAATATTGAGATTGCTCAGGCCAACATTTCCTACAACCGCAGCCGGGGGGTGCTGCGGGGGATGCACTACCAGGTGCCGCCCAAAGCCGAGGTGAAGCTGGTGCAGTGCGTCAAGGGGGCACTTTATGATGTGATCATCGACCTGCGCGAGGATTCGCAAACCCACCGCCGATGGGTCGGTGTGGAGTTGAGCGAGATTAACCGCCGCCTGCTCTACGTGCCGGAAGGATTTGCCCACGGCTTTCAGACTTTAGAAGACGATACGGTTGTCTATTACCTGATGTCCGAGTTTTATGCGCCTGAATATGCCCGGGGAGTGAGGTGGGACGATCCGGCATTCGGCATTAAGTGGCCTTTTGAGTATCCGATTATCTCGGAAAAGGACCGCAGCCTGCCGGATTTTAAAGGATGAAAACGGTTCTGTTAACCGGGGCCAGGGGTTTTATCGGCTCACACTGCCTGGAAGCCCTATTGGCCCGGGGATTTAACGTACATGCGGTGAGCTCCAGTAGCCACCGCGGCAGCTACCCGGAGCAGGTGCAGTGGCACCACGCCGACCTGCACAACGGCGAACATGTACTGCGCCTGATGGCCGATGCCCGGCCTGAGTACCTCCTGCACCTGGCCTGGGACGTCACTCGCGGGGTTTATTGGCGTTCCCTGGAGAATTTGCGCTGGGTTAGGTCGAGCCTTGGGCTTTTACAGGCTTTTCTCGACAGCGGCGGCCGGCGGGCGGTGATGGCCGGCAGCTGCGCAGAGTATGACTGGCAATACGGATACTGCAACGAAAAGCTCACCCCGCTTAATCCGAACACACTTTACGGCACCTGCAAAGACGCCCTGCGGGCGATGGTGGACGCCGCCGGGCGCGAGGCCGGTATCAGCACGGCGTGGGGGCGGCTCTTTTTTTTATACGGCCCCGGCGAGCACGAGGGGCGGCTGATCCCGGCGGTGATGAGCGCGCTCTTAAAAGGCGAAGAGGTGCTCTGCACTCACGGCGAGCAGGTGCGCGATTATATGTACGTGAAAGACGCGGCCGCCGGTTTGGTGGCCCTGCTTGAAAGCGAAGGGGTGGGACCGGTCAATATCGCCTCCGGCAAACCGGTAGTGCTGAAACAGCTGGTCGGCCTGGCCGCCGAAGCGGCCGGTTCGGCCGGAAAAATCAGGCTCGGCGCCCTGGCAGCGGCGGCCGACGACCCGCCGTTTTTGGTGGCCGACACCGGAAGGCTGAACGAAGAGGTGGGCTTTGAGCCGCAGTATGACCTGCGCACCGGCCTGCGGGAAACCTACCGCTGGTGGAAAAATTCGGGACACGTTAATTAATTATATTTCTGATAAATATACTTAACGCTTATAATCCTCTTCTGCAGAGAGAGCGCGGCCGGGCTAAACCGGGTGGAAAGGAAGTGCTTAAGCCTTGAAAGCGGGCGAAAAGCTGAATATTGTGATTGTCGGCACCGGCTATGTGGGTCTTACCACCGGGGTGGCTCTGGGTTACCTGGGTCACCGGGTGAGCTGTATAGACAAGGATCGGGCTATTGTTGAGAAGCTGGAAAGAGGTATCTCGACCATCCATGAAGCCGGCCTGGAGGAGCTGCTCAAGGACAGCGGCCGGACGGTCAGGTTCGAAAGCGATTTGCTGAGCCGCTTGCCGGAGGCCGATATCGTGATTATCGCCGTGGGCACTCCGGCCAAGAGCAACGGGGACACCGACTTAAGCTATGTAGAAGCGGTGGCCCGCGAGATCGGCGGGGCGATGGAGCCAAAAGATCCGCCGGTGATTGTCAACAAGTCAACAGTGCCGATCGGCACGGCCCGCCGCGTGCAGACGGTGATCAAAGAAGAGCTGGAGCGCCGCGGCGAAAGTGCAAATTTTAGCGTCGTCTCGAACCCGGAATTTTTAAGGGAAGGTGCGGCCCTGCACGATACCTTTTATCCCGACCGCATCGTGGTTGGGGCTGAAGAAATAAAGGCCCTGAATTTTTTGAGGCAGATGTATGCACCGATTTTGGAGCAGACTTTTACCCCGCCGCGGGCGGTGCCGCGGCCGGAAGGCTACAGCCTGCCAGCCCTGGTTACCACCAGCCCGACCAGCGCCGAGCTGATCAAGTATACGGCCAACGCTTTTTTGGCCACGAAGATCTCTTTTATCAACGAGTTTGCGGCCATAGCAGAAAAGGTCGGAGCCGACATCAACGAGGTGGCCAAGGGCATCGGCCTGGACCGGCGCATCGGCCAGGGGTTTTTAAATGCCGGTGTGGGTTGGGGCGGCAGCTGTTTTCCCAAAGATGTGCGCTCGATCCTGTTTACCGGCAGCCAGTACAACTGCGATCTGCAGATCGTACAGGCGGCTATGGCCGTAAACATAAGACAGCGCAGGAGGGTAATCGAGAAGCTGCAGGAGACACTGAAGGTCATTCGGGGCGGCACCATCGGGGTGTTGGGCCTGGCCTTTAAACCGTACACCGATGACATCCGAGAGTCGCCGGCCATTGAGGTGATCCGGCAGCTTTTGGACATGGGGGCGAAGGTCAAGGCCTACGATCCGGTGGCCGAAGCCAAATACCGGCAGGCCTACCCCGACCAGGATATTGTCTACTGCGGGGTGGTGATTGAGGCGGCGCGGGAAGCTGACGCCCTGGTGCTTTTAACCGACTGGGACGAGTTCCGGCACCTTTCCTGGGAACAGGTGGGCGAGCAGATGAACAGCCGCATTATCATTGACGGGCGCAACATGCTCGACTGCGAGGAACTGAAGCGCTGCGGTTTTACCTACAGTGGCATCGGCCGCTAAATAATTTCGGGACAAATTTATTGATTATCTGTAAATTAAGGTGGTTTTCCGATTAACGTTCTATTCTTAATTACCCGTGCCGACGATCTGGGCGGGGCGCAGGTGCACGTGCTGGAGCTGGCGGCAGCTTTAAAGGAGCGGGGCGAAGCGGTGCTGGTAGCCGCCGGTGGGGGCGGGGTCCTGGCCGAGGAGCTGGCTAAAAGGGATGTGCCTTTCAGGAAACTGAAAAAGCTGGTCCACCCGATCAAGCCCTTTAAAGACTGGGCCGCTTTTAAAGAGATCCGGGCCCTGGTCCAGGAGCTTAAGCCCGACCTGGTGAGCACGCATTCGAACAAGGCCGGTTTTTTGGGTCGCTGGGCCGCCCGCTTGCTCAACATTCCCGTGCTGCACACTTCGCACGGGTTTTTGTTCGGCGGGCAGGAAAACAGCCTCGCCGGACGATTTTACCGCCTGATGGAAAAGATCGGAGCCAAAGCGGCCGATAAGGTTATCGCCGTCTCGATGAGCGAATTTGATGCGTCGGCAGGCGCAGGTGTAATACCGGTTCACAAGATGGCGGTTGTCTATAACGGGCTGCCGGATGTGGAAGACGGTTTATGGGCAAAGCCCGAATTAAACCCGCCGCGACTGGTGATGGTGGCCCGCTTTGCGACCCCGAAGGATCACGCCACTTTGCTTAAAGCTTTAGGGGGCCTGAAAGAAATGCAGTGGCAGCTGGACCTGGTAGGCGACGGTCCGGAAAGGAAGCGGGCGGAAACCCTGGCCGGCCGCCTGGGCATTGGGGAGCGGGTCAACTTCCTGGGGGTGCGGGAGGACGTGCCCGCCCTGTTGGCCGGGGCACAGGTTTTTGTTTTAAGCTCGCGGAGGGGAGGCTTTCCGCTGAGCATCCTTGAGGCGATGCGGGCCGGCCTGCCGGTGGTGGCTTCCGCCGTTGGGGGCGTGGGCGAGGCGGTAACGGAGGAGCATAACGGCCTGCTTGTCCCGCCGGGGAAGGTGCGGGCGCTGCGTGAAAGCCTGGCGCGCTTGCTCGACGCTCCGCAGTTAAGGGTAAAGATGGGCAAAGCGGGGCGGGAACGCTTTATCGAACACTTCACCCTGGATAAGATGGTAGAAGAGACCATAGCGGTTTACCGCGCAGTACTGGGTCGGGAGCAGGTATTAAAACCGGATAAAGCGTTAAACAATTCGAGCAGCCGGTAGTTGCGTTTTTCTTAAATTTGGAAGCTGAACCGACGGGAAACAGTGGTGTCGGTCTTATGAAGTTCGGACCCTGAAAAAAATGGTCATGATGCGAGGGTTGGGAAAAGTCTTTATTATAGCCTGGAGTGTATTATCTGCTTCCGGCAGCTAGGGTATAGACAAATAGGGTGGTACAATAAAGGTGCGTCACTCGAAAAATAAGGCGACAGCGGATGAGCTTAAAGAGGAACTGGTCATGCTTAAGGCGGAACATAACACCTTGCTGGAGAGCGCCAGGGCGTTCTTGCATTACCAGGATTTTGAAACATCCGCAAAGGAAATATTTGCCTATTGAAAAAAATTACCGGCGCCGCTTCTGGTTACGTGGCGCTTTTGAGCGAAGACGGTTCAGAAAACGAAACAACTGGGATAATCCCGATTTGCCTTTAAGCCTTTCCATAGGTTTGCCAACTGCTGCAAGCAGTGATACCGACCTGGAGGAAGTTTATAGAAAAGCAGACAGTTTGATGTTTCAAGAAAGGAAGGCGAGGCAGGATGATGATTACAGTAATTGACAGAAGATTTTTTGGGCAAAACTCCCATGAATATTTTGAACAGGAGACAGCCAGATGACGCAAAGCTATGAAGACAGGTACCGGGTGCTGGTTGAGAATCTGCCGGGCGGTTTTGCCCGCCATCGGATTGTTACAGACGACGCCGGTAACCCCGTCGATTACATATTTCTTGAAGTGAACCGGGCCTTCGAAAAGTTGACCGGGTTAAAAAAAGAAAATATTATCGGTAAAACGTTAACCGAAGTCTTACCTGGGATCGAGCATGCCAGCTTTGACTGGGTCGACGCTTACGGAAGGGTGGCCCTTAGCGGCGAGAATGTACATTTTGAACAGTACTCCGAGCTCCTGGGGCGCTATTACGAGGTTTTCGCATATGCTGAAGATGATGACTGTTTTGCCGTTATCTTTTTTGATATTACCGACCGGATCGAGAAACAGGAGCGGACCAAGGAGCTTAACTGTTTGCATAATTTTTCCCTCCTGCTGATAAAAGAGGAAAATGACTTGGAAGGGATCCTAAAAGAAACGGTTAGGCTTCTACCTCCTGTTTTCCGCTACCCGGAGGACATTTGCGCCTGCATTAACTTAAGGGATTATCGTTTTGTAAATCGGCCCTGTGAACCGGACAGTTATCCGAAGATAACTGCCAACCTGAAACTGCAGGATGAGCAGGTGGGCTCGATTGAAGTCTGTTATACCGGGCAGTTTTCTCAAAAGTGGGAGCCTTTTTTGAAGGAAGAAAGGCTGGTAATAGAAACTATAGCGGAACATTTGAGCCGGGTTGTCGAGCAAATTGAGTCGAGGGAGGAGCTTAAAAAAAGCGAAGAACGCCTTGACACTATTCTTGACAACACGCCGGCTGTGATTTATTCTTACCAGCCGGTGGAAGGTAAGCCTTTAATTGGCTATGTCAACGACAATGCGGCGGCAGTGCTCGGCTACACGCCGAAGGAGATTACCGGTGACCCCGATTTGTGGGCTGGTTCCATTCATCCCGAGGATATAGATGTTTTCGCTGAAGCTGTAGATAAACTGCAGAAGCGAAAAAAGTCAATCGTAATTGAATACCGTTTTAAGCATAAAGAGGGCCGCTATATCTGGCTGTTAGAGCAGCAGCAGTTCATTGCCGGTGAAGGCGGTGGTAACGAGGTAGTGGCGGTATGTTGGGATATTACAAAGCGCAAGCAGGCCGAGGAGCAGGTGCGCTATTTAAGCTTTCACGACAGTTTAACCGGCCTTTACAACCGGGCTTTCCTGGAGGAGGAATTGAAGCGGGCGGACAGCGAACGGCAGCTGCCAATAAGCATAATTATGGCCGATTTAAACGGACTCAAGCTTGTCAACGACACCTACGGACACAGTACCGGCGACCGGATGCTGATCAGGTCCGCGCAAATTTTAAAAAAATCTTGCCGCAGGGAAGACGTAATAGCCCGCTGGGGCGGCGATGAATTTGTGATCCTTCTGCCCAAAACAAACAGGCAGGCTGCCGAAGCTGTCTGTCAGAGAATAAACGAAATGTGCCGGGGGGCTTACGTCGGCGATGTGCCACTTTCTTTGTCCCTGGGTCTGGCGACCAGGGAAAACACTGATACTGACCTGCCCGGGGTTTTACATGAGGCGGAAGACAACATGTACAAGCAAAAGCTGGCCGAGAGCAGAAGCACCAGGAGCGGCGTTTTGAATGCCCTTTTAAAAACCCTGGGAAGTAAAAGTAACGAAACTGAAGAGCACACCCGGCGGATGAAGGAAGTAGCCTTAAAAATCGGCGAGCAGTTAGGACTGCCCGATTCGGAGCTTAACCGGTTAAATCTGTTGATCACCCTCCACGACATCGGTAAGATAAACATACCCGATGAGATACTGAACAAAGAAGCTCCATTAACCGATGAAGAGTGGGAGATCATGAAAAAGCATCCGGAGATAGGCTTCAGGATCGCCCGGGCCACTGAAGATTTTGCCCATGTGGCCGATGATATTTTGGCCCACCATGAAAGATGGGATGGCGGCGGTTACCCCCAGGGCTTAAAGGGTGAAGAAATCCCGCTTTTGGCCCGCATAGTGGCTATCGCCGACGTTTACGAAGTAGCGGCCTACGGCAGAAACTACTGTGATTCCCTTTCACCTGAAGAAATTATCGAAGAGTTCAAAAAAGAAGCCGGCAGCCAGTTTGACCCGAAGCTGGTCGAGATATTCCTCTCAATTATCTAGTGTCGGGGCAGCAAGCGGATATCGCCTTCCAGGCGGGAGAAGTGCTTTTTGTCCAAAGTATATATTGCCTCAGGACCGTTTATTACTGCATTGGCAGACAGGTAAGCATCTAGATAATCTACATTTTTTTCAGCGTAATCTTTAAAAGCTTTTCTTGTCACTTCTTTATTTTCTACAAGCAATCCGTCTGATTCAATCATCTCGCCAAGGATTAAAGCTATTTCTGATTTTCTGTAACCGTAATAGCCCTGCAGGGTCCAGACAACTTCAGCCAGGATTAATGGGTGCAAGTGTAGGGTAATATTACCTTTTTCCGCTTCAGAAAAAAGGTTAAAGGCCGCTTCAAAATATTGAAGATGATCTTTGAGTAAAAAGCGTAAAATGATGTTCGCATCAAGCCAGGCGCCTTTTTTACTCATAATCTTTAGCTTTCCTTTCAGCTACCCACTGCCTGGTCAACTCTTCTTCCTCTTGTAAACCGGGGAAATCTTTACGTTTTGGTAGCGAACCGGCATATTCAGTAAGGGGGCGCTTCCTGACAAATTCAATCTCAACCTTATCTTCGCCAACCAGCTTAAAGGTTACCTCGTCGCCAATATTCAGACCTACTGCTTGCCTGATCTTTGCCGGTATCTGCACCTGCCCCTTACCGGTAATCACGGAACGCTCTACTATCATTGACATAGCAATTCCTCCTTACCTTATATTATATCATGTATAATTTATAATTCAATGTTTATCTTTCAAGCCTGATGTCATTCCGGCTTCAAGCCTGAAATATAGTTAATCTTTGCATCACAGGTTCCAATTAATATGCCTGTTAATACGCATATGACCAATCAGTTGAAGGAAATCAGCCGATCAGGGGGAATAGATCGTAAAAGAAAAGAATCAATTCGGTGGGAGGCTTGATTATGAAGGTAGTTATCCTGGCCGGAGGGATGGGCACGCGGCTGGCCGAAGAAACCGTAACCCGCCCCAAGCCGATGGTTGAGATCGGAGGCAGGCCGATTATCTGGCACATCATGAAACATTACGCCCACTACGGGTTTAAGGATTTTGTTATCGCGCTGGGCTACAAGGGAGAAATGATCAAGCGCTACTTCCACGATTATTTTTGCATGAACGGCAGCATCTCTATTTCGCTGGCCGACGGCAGGACGGAGGTGCACGACCCGATCAAGGAAGACTGGCTGGTGCACCTGGTGGAAACCGGCCAGTTTACCAACACCGGGGGCCGGATCAAAAAGTTGGCCCCATGGCTGGACGGTGACACTTTTATGCTCACCTATGGTGACGGGGTCTGCAACGTCGACTTAAAGGACCTGCTGGAGTTTCACCGCCGAAACGGCAAGCTGGTCACGGTGACGGCGGTGCGTCCGCCGGCCCGCTTCGGCAGTTTGGAGTTCAGCGACGATGACATGGTGAGCGAGTTCGTGGAAAAACCTCTCACCGGCAGTGGCTGGATTAACGGGGGCTTTTTCGTGGTGCAAAAAGAAGCACTAAAATATATTACAGACGATGTGCCCTGGGAAAGCGAACCCCTGCGCAACATTGCCGCCGAAGGCCAGCTGGTAGCCTACCGCCATGACGACTTCTGGCAGTGCATGGACACTTACCGGGAGCTGAAGATCCTGGAGACTTACTGGAAAAGCGGCGAAGCACCCTGGAAAATTTGGAGTTAAAGCAAACAAGCGGCAGTTTTCCTTAATTTTTTTCAAGGGCCCGATGATTAAGATGTTGATGAAACAATTATTGCAATGCTGTTAGATTTGGCGTTAAGTAAAACAGCACAGAAGAACCGTCCCCCTGTGTTGTTTGACGGGAGGTGGCCTTTTGGCTAAAGCCAATTCTTTTTGGCTGGACCGGCCGGTTTTGGTTACCGGGGCCGGCGGTTTTTTGGGCGGCTGGCTGGTCCGGCGCCTGCTGGAAGCCGGGGCTGTTGTGGTCTGCCCGGTGCGCGATTGGGTGCCCGGTTCGCAGCTGATCCGCGAGGGGCTGGCAGATAAGGTCAACCTGGTGCGCGGTGATGTCGCCGACCAGCACTTGATGGAAAGAGCCCTTGGCGAGTACGAGGTCAAAACCGCTTTCCACCTGGCCGCCCAGACCATTGTGCCCATTGCCAACCGCAACCCGGTTTCCACTTTTGAAAGCAATATCAGGGGCACCTGGTCCCTGCTGGAAGCCTGCCGGCGCAGTCCCTGCATCGAGCAGGTGGTGGTGGCTTCTTCGGACAAAGCTTACGGCGATCAGCCCGTCCTGCCCTACCACGAAGATCTGCCCCTTAAAGGCACCTACCCGTATGATGTCAGCAAATCATGTGCCGACATGATAACCCACAGTTACCGGGCCACCTTTGATCTGCCGGCAGTGATCACCCGCTGCGGCAATTTTTTTGGCGGCGGTGATCTGAACTGGAACCGGATCGTGCCGGGGACGATCCGGTCTGTTCTGCGCGGGGAGAGGCCGGTTATCCGCTCAGACGGGCAGTATATCCGCGACTACTTCTACATTGAAGACGGCGCGGCGGCCTACATGCTGCTGGCGGAAAAGCTGTTTGAGCAGCCGGAACTGAAAGGGGAAGCTTTTAACTTTTCGAACGAGAACCAGCTTTCCGTGCTCGAACTGGTCGAAAAGATCTTGAAAGTGATGCAGTCCGATCTCGTGCCGGACGTACGCGGCGAGGCCAATCACGAAATCCACCACCAGTACTTGAGCGCGGAAAAAGCACGCCGCCTGCTGGGCTGGCAGCCCTTGTTCAGCATGGGTGAGGCCTTGCAGAGGACAATCAAGTGGTATAAAGAGTATCTAAAAGATGATCATTAACGTTTTGATAGCGACTATCGACAGCGGCCTCGAACAGGTCGAAAAGATTTTGCTCGAACCCCGGCCGGATGTGTTATATATTGTCTCCCACCAGGTCACAGGTGAGGGATACCGGGACATGCCCCCGGCCCTTGACCGCAGTGATGTGGTTTTAATCCAAATGGAAGGCCGGGGTCTTTCGCGGAACCGCAACCACGCTTTAAGCGTGGCCGGTGGTGACATTGCCCTGCTGGCCGATGACGACGCCCACTACCGCCAGGAGTACTTTGACACTGTTAAGAAGGCCTTTCTTGAAGATGACAGCATGGATGTGGCCTGCTTTAAAATTGCCACCATCGGCGGCGAGCCGGCCTATAAGGATTATGCCCGGAAGCCTTACCTGCTGAACGATAAAAGCCACCATTATATATCATCCCTGGAGATTGCTTTCCGGTTGGATACGATCAAAAAGAAGGGGATCCTGTTCGACGAGCGCTTTGGGCTGGGCAGTATGCTGGTCCAGTCCGGTGAGGAAGCTGTCTTTATCTACGACTGCATAAAGGCCGGCCTAAAGGTCAAGTATGTTCCCGAATACGTGGTGGAGCACCCGGAAAAAAGCACGACCAAGTCGATGTCCAGCTACGCCACCGCGCGCAATGTTTTCAAAGGGGCTTACGACGCCCGCCGCTACGGCCGGTGGTCTTATCCCGCCGCCTTTTACGATGCCCTGCGCTACCGATCGAAACTGCGCCGGGAAAACAAAAAGCCGGGGCAGTACGTGCGGGAGCGTCTGCGGGGAGTAAGGTATATAATGCGCAAACAACGGTAGAATACAGCAGGATGGCACATTAACAGGCTTGTTTCAGGAGATGTTGCAATTGGGCTCACTGGTCAGTGTTTTGCTGCCGGTCTACAACGGAGAAGATACCGTCAGGGAAGCGATCGAAAGCGTCCTGGCCCAGGATTACCCCAACTTCGAGTTCGTCATCGTCGACAACGCTTCCACCGACAGCACGCCGGCCATTATTGACGACTACAGGGGGGACCGGCGGGTCAGGTCGATAAGAAACCAAAAAACTTTGCCCCGCCTGGAGAACTTTGTTTTCGCCTTTGACCAGGCGAGTACGGAAAGCCGCTGGCTTAAATTTATCGGCGATGACGACCGCTTGCTGGCCGACTGTTTGGGCGAAATGGTGCGGGCGGGGGAGCAGGCGGACAGCGCGGGCCTTGTTTCTTCGTACTACTATGACGGGGACAGGCTGGTTACCGGGGTCTTGCCCCCGGGGCGGGAGCTGATCCGCGGCCCGAAGATGCTGCACCGCCTGCTTTTGGATCCGGAGGCGAGGGCGACGGTTTTTTCGCCGGCTTCGCTGCTGGTTTCTCACCGCGCTTACCGGGAACTGGGCGGTTTTCGGGTCGATTTACTGCACGCCGACAGCGAGCTTTTTTACCGGATTTTAAACAGCTACGACCTGGCTTTCGTGCACCGGCCGCTGACCGTAACCGGGTTCCACGGTGCCTCCGGGCAGGCCGGAAGCACAGCCGCGGGCCATACCTTTGCCGAGGCCTACCTGATTCGCTACCGAAATATCAGGTATTACAGCAATGTAGAGCTTTCAGCATTGGATGTGGAAAAGATCAAGTACAACCTGGTAACCGATTCTGCCGGCTTTATGCTCGGCCGGCTGGCCCGGGGGGATTTTAAGTCCTGCTTCAGGCACCTGGTCCGGATCCCGCTTTCCGCCTTTTACTACCTGCCGCTCGGGCTGTTTTATTTTTTATGGTTACTGGTAAAAAAACTTTTTCGGGGCGAAAAGATCAGGGTTTTTGAAAAACGGGGGTAGGTGCCGGCCGGTGCATTTAGCGGCTGCAGCAATTAAGAAAAACTGCTCTCAATCGAACCGTCCCTTGGCTGTGGTTTAAGGGATTTAACGCAGGGGAGGCAGCTGTTTTTGTCAACTTGCGAAGACCAGTCCAACAAAGTCGACCGGCCTGAAGAAGCGGCGTCCGGCTTTACTTTTAAAAAGCTATTTTCCGACGTAGCCGTTTACAGCTCGGGAAATTTGTTGATTAAAGGGATGTCTTTGATTTCCGCTCCGATTTTTACGCGTATTTTCGACCCCACCCAGTACGGTGCCTGGAGCTTTATCAATGTGATGGTTACTTTTTTGACCGGCATTCTTATCCTCGGCGGCGACAACGCCTATACCCGTTATTTTTTCCAGTGTAAAAGCGAAGAAGAAAGGCAGGCCTTATCGAGCACCTGGTTTTCATTTTTGGCCCTTTGGAGTATGGTCGTTTTAATTGCCGTTTTGCCTTTCAGCGGCGATTTAGCGGACTGGCTGCTTGGCGATGACCGCTACCGGGCGGCCATGGCGATTGGTTTTATCGCCGCTCCCTTGCTGATGATGAACCTGATCCTTTCCCAGGTCCTGCGCAACCGCTTCCAGGCCAAGGCTTTTACGGCACTCAACGTTACTACAGCCGCCCTGACCCTGGGATTGGCCGTCTTTTTTGTGCTGGTTTTTGATATGGGGGTGGCCGGGGCCCTGCTGGGATCGGCCTCCGCCGTCCTGGTGATGATCCCGGTGCGCCTCTGGTTTGTCCGCGATTTGCTGAAGCCGAAGTTTTCGAAGCAGTTTTTAAAGCAGCTGCTCGCTTTCGGCCTGCCCCTGGTGCCGATGAACGTCGCCTTCTGGCTTTTCAGCAACGCCGATCGCCTGATGCTGGCCCGGTTGGCTACCCTGGAGGAAGTGGGTCTTTATTCGATTGCGGCGGCGATGACGGCGGTGCTGATGCTTTTGCAGACAGCCGTCGGCCAGTCTTGGCTGCCCCACGCGGTTAAAATTTACGAAGAAAACCGGGAATATGCGGCGGAGGTGTTCAAGCGGACGATGGTATTTTTGCTGGCCGCTTCCGGCTTTGTCGTTACCGGCTTTGTCGTGTTTTCCCAGGAGGTTTTATTTATCCTGGTGCCGCCGGTCTATTATGAGGCTTTCCAGGCCATCCCTTTTATTTCTGCGGGTTTTCTCTTTTTTACCTCGGCCCAGGTTTCGGCGGTGGGAATCATGGTCAAAAACAGGACGGTCTACATCATGCTGGCCTGCTGGTTTGTGGCCGCGGTCAACATCGCTCTAAATTCCCTGCTCATTCCCCATTTCGGCATCAGCGGGGCCGGGGCGGCAACCGGCCTGTCCTACATAATTTTTGCCGCAAGTTACTTTTTTATTTCACGCCGCCTCTGGCGGGTTGACTACCAGGGAAGAGTAATGGCTGCCCTCTTGATTGTGCCGCTGCCGGCGATTTTTCTGGTGGCATTAATCGCCCGTTTCGGGCCTTTACCTGCCGTAAACTTTGCCTTGAAACTCGTAGTGCTGGCCGTGGTGGGGCTGGCCATGCTTCTGGTGGTCGGCCGGGCGGAAAATAAAAGGGCGTCGGATCTTTTCGGACTAGTAAAAGCTTATCTTTCCAGGGGCGGGTAAGCGGCATACGGCCGGGCAGTTTTAATTAATTTGCCGGCCGGCAGGGTTTTGGCAGCTGTTTTGCTAATTATATCTTTACTCGCCTGTTATTTTGCTCATTAACGACTTTATTAAGGAGCCGGCAATGAATAAAGAACTTGTCATTCTTGTGCCCGCTTATAACGAGGGGCCGCGTATCGCGGAAGTGCTGGAAGTGCTGTGTGCCTACAGCGATGCTTCGAAGGTGGTCGTAATAGACGACGGCTCTACGGACGATACCGCCTTTGTTGCCCGGCAGTATCCGGTGGAACTGGTATCTCTACAGACTAACCGCGGCAAAGGAGCAGCCCTGCAGGCGGGGATCGAACATGTGGGGCAGGCGGATTACTGGCTTTTTATCGACGCCGACCTGATCAATTTAAAGCCCGGGCATTTGGACGTACTGCTCGAACCCCTGGTAAATGACGCCGGCCTGGCAATGACGGTGGGCATTTTTCTGGGAGGCAGGACGATCACCGACCTGGCCCACCGCTACTTCGGCATCCTTAACGGGCAGAGGGGGCTGGCGGGAAGCTTTGTAAGCGATTTACCCGACTTAAACTGGTGCCGCTTCGGGGTGGAAGTCTTTATGAGCAAATACGCCTCGGATCAGAATTACAAAGTTGCTTTTCCGCAGCTCAAGGAGCTGACCCATCACACCAAGGAAGCGAAGTACGGGTTTGCCAGGGGTTTCATATACCGCCTGCTGATGTTCAAGGAATGCCTGTATGCACTGCTTAACTGGCGAAAATACTGCGAACCGGGCCGGGATGCTTAGATCCCCGCGCCAATGAGTTTGCTGCCCTCAAGATTGATGCTTTTTAACCCGGCTGCGGTAGATCTCGATCGCTTCTTTGGGCTTGCCGTCATAAATGAGGCTGCCCCGATCGAGCAGCAAGGCCCGGGTACAGACTTTCTTAATGATCTTCATGCTGTGGGAGACGATCAGCACGGCCTTGGCTTCTTCAAGCATCTCCTGCATCCGGCCGGCCGCTTTTTCCTGGAAGGAGATATCGCCGGCCGATAAGGCCTCGTCGACAATAAAGATATCGGGCTGGAGCATGGAGGCGATGCTGAAGCCTAAGCGGGAGCGCATGCCCCGGGAGTAATGCTTTACCGGTTTATCAATAAAGTCTGCCAGCTCCGAAAATTCGATGATCTCGTCTTCGACCCGGCGGATAACCTGCCTGGGGATGCCGAGCATCATCCCGTTTAAATAGATGTTGTCGTAGCCGGAAAGCTGGGGGTTGAAGCCGGTGCCGAAGCTTAAAAGAGCGGCGATGGAGCCGTTTACTTTGAGCTCGCCTGTGTCCTGCCGGTGGATGCCGCTTAAAATGCGGCAGAGGGTCGTTTTGCCGGCTCCGTTGGGACCGATGATGCCGACGATTTCTTTCTCGAAAACGGTAAAGTTTAAGTCTTTGAGAGCCCAAAAAGGCCGGCCGTCCATATTGAACTGCAGGCCCAGGTTTTTGGCTTCGATCGTTTTTTGGCGACCCTTTTTGTGCTTGGTCTTATTAAGGTTAAGCAGTTTTTTCTTTTTGGGCTTGTTTTTGGCGCCGGCAAACTGCTCGTAGGCTGCGGTCACTTTGTGGGGATCGCCGGCGGCCCGGATTTCGCCCTGCTCAATCCAGAGAGCCCGGTTGCAGTGCTCTTCAATAAACTCGGTTTCGTGGGTGACCACGAGGACCATTTTGGCCCCGCCGACCAGCTCCCATACTTTTTTTACCGCCCGCTCTTTGAATTCCATGTCGCCGGTGCCGAGCACTTCGTCGATTATAAGGATTTCCGCGTCGATTACCGAGGCGATGCTGAAGCCGAGGCGGGCTTTCATCCCGTTGGAATAATATTTTAGGGGCTGGTTGAGGAAAGAGCTCAGGCCGGAAAACTCCTGGATTACGGGCAGGAGCTCGTCGATTTTTTTGCGGGAAAAGCCGAGCATCATCCCGTTTAAGTAGATATTTTCGTTGCCGGTGAGCTCTTTGTCGAAGCCGGTGCCCAGCGAGAGCAGGGCTGAAACGCTGCCTTTTACTTCCAGGCTGCCCCGGTTGGGCCTGAGCAGGCCGGCGATCACCCGGCAGAGGGTGGTTTTGCCCGCTCCGTTGGAGCCGATTACACCGAGCACGTCGCCGGCGTAGCCGGTGAAGCTGATCTCTTTTAAGGCCCAGAAGATGTCATTTTTCTGTTCGCCTCTGATCATCCGGTGGACATGCGACTTAAAATCATCACGCCGGTCGCGGTCGCTTTCATAGTACACGCCCAGGTTTTCGGCCCGGATCAGGGGAATCCGGCCGGGGGTTTTTACCTGGCTGGATTGGCGGTTGATTTGCAGTTCGCTCAAGTTCTATACCACTCCGTCTTGGCGGGTCCAGCTAAAGGGCCCGGATCATTTTATGTTCGTTGAGGTTGTAAAAATAGATCATGTAAGCAGTCAGGGCAAAGGACAAGACCGCGATTACCAGGAGCTTTTCCATCTCCGGTCCGGCACCGTACATAAGCACGTTGCGGTAGCTGAGCAGGAAGGCGGAGGCGGGGTTGATGTCGATTATGAAATGGTAGCGTTCCGGCAGGCGATCGGCTTCCCAGATCACCGGGGTGGTCCAGAACCAGATCCGCATCACGTGGGAGAGGACGTTATCGATGTCGCGGATAAACATGCACAAATAGGCAATGAAGAGGGCCAGGCCGGCCAGGAAGATAAACTGTACGGCCATGATCACGGGCAGCCACAGAAGCTCGATGCCGGGAACGATGCGGTAGACGGCCAGAAATACGGCCACCACGACCAGGCCGAAACTGAAGTTGATCAGCTGGGTCAGGCCTACGCCGAAGGGAAAGATCGCCTTGGGCAGGTATACCTGGGTTATGATGCGCGAGCGCCCGGAGATGGAACCGGCCGAGCTCTTTAGGGTGGAGTTGATCCAGTGCCAGGCCACCAGGCCGATGATCAGGAAGGCGCCGACATATTCGCCTTCCATGCCCAAAACGACCACCCGCAGGAAGTAGTAAATGGCCCCCATCAGCAGGGGATCGAGGATCCACCACAGGTAGCCCAGGAAAGTGTTGCGGTACTGGGCTTTCAGCCCGGAGACGACCAGGTAGAGCAGGAGGTCTTTTCTTTTGAACAGCTCCTGGAGGTATTGTGCCATCGGCCTTGACTCGGGCTCCTTTCCTTGATGCCGCACAATAATTGTAATTAGGAGGGCGGCAAAAGTCAAATCAAAGCTTGCAGATATATTGCCGAAATGTTATAAAATAATGCTATAATTAAAGATAAGAGGATGTCCGTCCAAACTGCAGGGGCGAAAAGAACGCAGCCTGCAGATGTGGGCTGAAAACGAAGGGCGGCTGAGAGAGCTGCTCCCGGTTTCCCGGGATAGCCGGTGCTCTGAGACATGAATGGCCCGGGGAAATAGTTGATTTGGGCAGGTACCGCAACGGTGCGGCCGGCGAAAACATCAAGGCGACCCACAGGTACGTGCGGGAGGGTTTATGATTGATAAAACCGAGTGGACAAAAGAGCGCAGTTTGCGCGACCACCGCCTGTTCGGCGAGGTGGCGGAAGCGCTGGCGGCGCTTGAAGTTCCTTTCTGGCTCGACCAGGGCACCCTCCTGGGCGTGATCCGGGAGGGGAAACTGCTTGAAAGCGACCATGATATCGACCTGGGGATGTGGGAAGAAGATTACAGGCAAATTGCCCCCGCCCTGGAAAAGAAGCTTAAAGGCCCCGGTCGCTGGCTGGAAACCTATAAACCGCACCAGCTGTCCATTAGGGTGCTGGACGGCGAAGCGGATATAATAAATATTGCTTTTTACAGGCGCCGGGAGGGCATGGCTGTAAAAAAGATTTATTACCCGGGTGGGGGGCGTGCGGCCGGTATGCTGGTAAAGACGGCAGTTTTCTGTGCCCGGGCCGCCGATGGTTCGCTTGGGAAAAAGCTTCCCGCGGGCGTTTTTTACCGCTTCCTGGCCGGGGCGGCAAGAGTTTTGCCCGCTTCGCTGTGGCAGTTTTTTAGTTTCCGGGCTGGCAGGATGCAGTACCACTTTAAACCTTTTGTGATCATGGCCGTGCCGGAGCATTTCTTTATGCGGCTGGAACAAATAAGCGTTGAAAACATGAACTTAAAGGTCCCGGCGGACCCGGAAGCCTACCTGGCCTTAAAATACGGCACGGACTGGCGCCGGCCCAGGGATGAGTGGGTTTTTTGGAAAGACGACGGGGCGATAACCCGACCGGAAACGGAGTAGTGAGGATGGAGCTTAACCGTGAACTCAAATGGATATGCACCCTGCTGACCGAGGGCGGGATCGATTTCTGGATCGACTGCGGCACTCTGTTGGGCCTGGCCCGGGAGGGCCGGGTCATGAAGGATGACCACGACATAGACCTGAGCATGTGGTCGGTTAATGAGACGGCGCTGGAGGAAGTCCTTCCCGCGGTGGAGCAGAGGGGCTACAGGGTCTCTGTTAAAAACTACCGGGGCTTGAATTTTAAATACAAGCTCAGCCCGCGCTTTAAAGGATCTTCCCTGGATATTGACATAAGTCTCTTCCGCTCAGAAAACGAGCATGCCTGGTGTCCGCAGGTCTACTGTCTGCCCTACCCCTATAGCAGGAAAAACCCGCTTTACTATTTTTATGCCCTTCCCCGCAGGCTCGTCCAGGAGATGTTCATCAGGAATAGCCGGGTTTCTGTGCACCGGTTTCCCTGGTCTTTGAGTTACACGGTTTATTTGGTGTGGGTGCCGAAAAGATATTTTGCGGAAACGGTGCTGTTTTACGACAACATTCCCGCACCGAAAAATTATCAAGAATACCTGGGCTTCCGCTACGGTGAGTGGAAAGTGCCCCGGAAAAACTGGTATTTTATCTTCGATGACGGGGCAATCCGCCATGTCAGCCCGGAAAGTATGGTTAAGAATTTTTGACAAATATCCGGTTTTGACGCCGCTAAACAAGGGATTTTGTCTCTCTTCCGAGAATTCCTAAACAAGCCCAAAGTGTATGTAATTACAGCCTCTTAAAGCCGGCTTTTTGTTTATTTATGAACACTCTGGGCCGAATGGCTATAAGAATTAACGGATCTTACCGGGAGCCGGGCTGCCGATAATAAGGAGGAAGTCATGAAAACAGTCTACCTGGCAATGAGTGCGGATATCATCCATCACGGCCACATCAATGTTATCAACGAAGCCCGCAAGCTGGGTGAAGTGACGGTGGGGATTTTAACCGACGATGTGATTGCCACCTACAAGCGCTACCCGGTAATCGAGTTTGAGCAGCGCAAAAAGATCGTCGAAAACTTGAAAGGGGTGGAGCGGGTCATACCCCAGGATACCCTTGATTACGTGCCCAACCTGCTTAAGCTCAAGCCCGATTACGTGGTGCACGGCGACGACTGGAAAACCGGGGTGCAGAAAGAGATCCGGGAAAAAGTGATCAATACTTTGCAACAGTGGGGTGGGGAACTGGTCGAGGTCGAGTACACCAAGGGGGTGTCGATCAGCACCCTGGAGCAGGCCCTGCAGGATATCGGCACCACTCCGCAGATCCGGATCAACCGACTGCGTAAACTTTTGGAAGTCAAGCCGATTGTTCGTTTCATGGAGGCACACAACGGCCTGACCGGTTTGATCGTGGAAAAACTGCGGGTCAGCCAGGGTGAAGTGATCAAGCAGTTTGACGGGATGTGGGTGAGCAGTTTGTGCGATTCGACGGCCAAGGGTAAGCCGGATATCGAGCTGGTCGATTCCGGCTCCCGCTTGAACACGATAAATGATATTCTGGAGGTAACCACCAAGCCAATCATCATGGACGGAGATACCGGGGGTCACGTGGAGCACTTCTTTTACCTGGTCAAGACCCTGGAGCGCCTTGGAGTTTCGTCTGTGATTATCGAGGATAAAATTGGCCTGAAGAAAAATTCCCTGTTTGGAACCGATGTGGAACAGCAGCAGGACAGCATCGAGAATTTTGCCGGTAAAATCTCACGCGGAAAGCAGGCCCAGGTAGCCGATGATTTCATGATCATCGCCCGCATTGAAAGCCTGATTTTGAACGTCGGGCAGGAAGACGCTTTAAGAAGGGCTCATGCCTATGTCGAAGCCGGGGCTGATGGGATCATGATCCACAGTAAAAAAAGCGAGCCTGATGAGATTTTCGAGTTTTGCCGGGAGTTCCGCAGGACCAACAAGCAAACCACCCTGGTGGCTGTGCCCAGTACCTACAGCACGGTTACGGAAAGCGAGCTGGCGGAAGCCGGGGTCAATATCGTGATTTACGCCAATCACCTGCTGCGCAGCGCCTACCCGGCGATGATCAATACGGCCAGGTGCATCCTGGAAAACGAGCGGGCCTGCGAAAGTGAGAAATACTGCATGTCGATTAAGGATATCCTCACCTTGATTCCGGGGGGCAGTTAAAATTATCGATTGCCTGAATTTTTACCGCACCCTGCTGGACCACGAGATCGGCTTTTTCACCGGGGTGCCCGATTCCCTGCTAAAAAGTTTCTGTGCCTGCATCAGCGATCAGGTCGGAGATAACCGGCACATTGCCGCCGCCAATGAGGGCAACGCTGTGGCCCTGGCGGTGGGCCACTACCTGGCAAGTGGAAAGACCGGCCTGGTCTACATGCAGAACTCCGGGCTGGGAAATGCCATCAACCCGCTGGTATCGCTGACCGATCCCCTGGTTTACGGTGTGCCGGTGCTGTTTTTGATCGGCTGGCGGGGTGAGCCGGGAGTAAAAGATGAGCCGCAGCACGCCAGGCAGGGGCTGATAACCCTGCCTCTTTTGGAAACCCTGGCTGTTGGCTATGCCGTACTACCCGGGTCAGATGAAGAAGCTGAAGAAACAGTGGCAAGGGCGGCCGAGCACATGTGCAAAGGCGGCGAACCTTTTGCCCTGGTCGCCCGCAAAGGTACCTTTGCTCCTTACGAAGCGGCAGGCGGGGGAGGGGAAAATGCAGACGCCTTCCGCGGCAGCCAAGAAGGCTGCAGGGGCGCGGGAGACAAAGCGGCAGGCGGCGCCGGCGCTGGAAGGGTGGGCGAAGGTTTACCCGGTTTTGGCGGATGCGAGCTTGAAAACGGTCTTTTAAGCCGGGAAGATGCCGTTTGCACCGTGCTCTCCCGCTTGAAGCCTGCGGACGTGGTGGTTTCCACCACCGGTAAACTCTCACGGGAGATTTACGAATACCGCGAAAGCTCGGGTGAAGGGCACCGGCGGGATTTTTTAAATGTCGGCTCGATGGGTCATGCCTCGCAGATTGCCCTGGGCATCGCCCTGGAGAAGCCGGGGAGGCAAATCTACTGCTTTGATGGAGATGGGGCGGTTTTGATGCACATGGGAGGCCTGGCCATTATCGGATACAGCGGAGCCGCCAACTATCGCCACCTGGTTTTTAACAACAGCGCCCACGATTCGGTGGGTGGACAGCCTACGGTCGGCTTTGCCATCGATATTTGCGGGGCGGCCGAAGCCTGCGGCTACAGGTGGACCATGCGGGCGGAATCGGAGGAGGAGCTGGCCGGCGCCCTGGAGGAACTTGACCGGAGCGAGGGGCCTTCTTTATTGGAAATCCGGGTGCGCAGGGGCGCAAGAAGCAACCTGGGCCGCCCCGCGGAGGCGCCGCAGGAAAACAAAAAGAGTTTTATGGAATTTTTACAGGAAACATAGGGAAGGGCGAAAAAATGCGCAAGGTAGTAATTTTAAATTCCGGCACCGGTTCACGGATGGGCGAACTTACCGCCGACAAGCCGAAGTGCCTGGTAGAAATAGCGCCTTTCGAAACTATTTTATCCCGCCAGGTAAGGGCCCTGAAAGACCTGGGTTTACAAGATATCCTGGTCACTACCGGGCCGTTTGCCGAAAAGATTAGAGATCACCTGGAAGGCAGTTTTGCCGGGATTAACTTTGACTATGTCAACAATCCTCGCTATGCGGAGACAAACTATATTTACTCGCTGCTCCTGGCCGGAGACAGGTTGAATGGAGATGTGCTCTTGATGCACGGCGACCTGGTTTTTGATCCTGCGGTGTTGGAGAAGCTGCTTCAGTCTTCCCATGAAGATGCGGTTCTGGTTAACCCCTACGTGGAGCAGCCGGAAAAAGACTTCAAGGCAGAAATCGAAGGCGGGTTGGTGAAAAAAATCGGGGTTGATGTTTTCGGCGACCGGTGCGCTTTCCTGGTGCCGATTTATAAATTAAGCAGGGACACCTTTGGCAAATGGCTCGAAGAAATGAAGGTTTTCATGGAAAAAGGCCGGCTCGAGGTTTATGCCGAAGATGCCTTGAACAACCTGCTCGGCGATTTATCCCTGCACCCGGTGGAATTCGCAAAAGAGTTTTGCACCGAAATTGACGACCTGGAGGACCTGCGGATGGTAAGGGAGTATCTCGGCGGAGAGGAGGGGTGAAATGCGCTACGAACGGCATTGGTCATTTCATAACCCGGTGCGGATTGTTTCCGGATCGGGCTCGATTAGCGATCTGTCCTCGCATGTAGAAGAAAGAGGGGCAGGTACGGGGATTATCGTCACCTCCCCGGGTTTTACAAAAAGAGGGCTGAGCGCCGGCCTTGCTGAACGGCTGGGCGAACGGCAGGTGGAAATCATCGACGATGTAAGCCCCAACCCGACCGTCGAATCAATTGAAGCCTACCGGGATCACATCGGCGGGCGGAATATTGCTTTCGTGGTTGGCTTGGGCGGCGGAAGCGTTTTGGATACGGCCAAGTCTTTGAGCTGTCTTTTGGGCCTGGAAGACCGGAACTTCTCCTTAAAAGAACATTTGGCGGAAGGGCTGCCCCTGCCGGACGACAGCCCGGTACCGCTGACGGCGGTGCCGACCACGGCCGGCACCGGCAGTGAGGTCACCCCGTTTGCCACCCTGTGGGATGGTGAAAGCGGCAAGAAGTATTCTTTGACCCGTCCGGATCTTTATCCCGCCACCGCCCTGCTCGATGCGGAGCTGACCCTGACCCTCCCGGAGGAAATCACCATTGTAACCGGGCTGGATGTATTATCCCACGCCCTGGAATCAGTCTGGAATGTCAATGCCGGGCCGGTTTCAATCAGCTGTGCGGCCCGGGCGATAGATATTGCCTTAAATACCCTGCCGGTGCTGCTGGAAGAGCCCCGAAACCTGGAGCGCCGCGCGAAAATGCTTACCGGCAGTTTGTTCGGCGGCCTGTGCATCAGTGCCACCCGTACGGCCCTGGCACATTCGATGTCTTACCCGGTTACCGCCAGGTTGGGCGTGCCGCACGGCCTGGCCTGCAGTTACACCCTGCCCGCTTTGCTTAAATTTAACGCCCGCTTCGACGACGGTCGGATGGCCCTGGCCGCCAAACTGGCCGGCTGCGGCAGTGTGGAAGGGCTTTTGCAAAGGGTCGAAGAGCTTTTTGAGCGAGTCGGGGTGGAAAAACTGCTCGCCGGCTATGACGTGAAGGCCGAAAATGTGATGGATCTGGCCGATCAGATGTTTACCCCGGAAAGATCCGGCAACAATTTGGGCCCCGCCGGCCTGGAGGAAGTGCGGGCGATTTTAAAGGAGTCTGTACCGGGCTAAAGTTAGGCCCGGCGGCCTGGCTGCCATCCTTGATCCCCTGGAACCGGCAGGCGTGCCGCTTGAGCTGCTGGAGCATTCTTCTTTTGACGATTACTTTATCCCCGGTTTAATTTTGTTCACTATGATCGGAGGGGGCCATATCTTCAGCGCATTAAGCGTTTTTTTATGGCCGGGATACCAGGGCTATGTAAGCTCCGTTTTTTCCTGGGCACTGATGATTTTTATCGTGGTCCAGTGTATTATCCTGAGGATTGTCAACATCCTACACGGTATATTTTTTTTAATCGGCCTCTACGGCGCGGTTTTAGCGGCGCTGATCTTGCTTGAAAAGCGCCAGTTCCCGGCCGGTCTCATCCTGGATTATTTGGAGAAAAAACGAGAAATAAGCTAAAAAGAGACGGGGATAACGTGCCGGTCGGTTCCCGGGGAAGAGGATTATTATGAAAGTGCTGTTTGCCGAATCGCATAACTTAGACCGGCCGGAGCCGCTTGGCTCACACCAGTATATTCGCCAGTTTAAGCGGGATGGGCACGAGTGCCTCTGGCTGGGGCCTTTGATCAGCCCCCTGCACATTTTTAAACCCGACCGGCTTAACCGCCGGCGCTTTAAAATCTGGCGGCAGGGGGTGCATGAGGTTGACGGCATCGACTGGCTGATCCCCATGAGCCTGTTTATCTACTACAACCTGCCCCTTCTGCGCAGTCTTTATGCCGGGCGCAGCCAGTACCGCTTCTGCCTGCCGCCGCTTATAAAACAGCTCGAGCGGGCAGGCTTTGAGGGGGCGGACCTGCTCTGGTGCGCCGGACCGGCCGCCCTGGGACTGCTCAACCTGGTGCCCCACCGCCTGAGCTGTTACCGCCTGGCCGACCGCCTGGAGCAGTTCAGGCGTATCCCTCCCAACGTCGGGGTCCTGCAGGAAGAGTTAATCGAGCGGGCCGGGTTCGTCCTGGCCACGTCACGTTCTCTGTGGGACTGGGCCCGCCGGGTAAGAAAAGAAGGCGTCTTCTACCTGCCAAACGCGGTGAGCGAAAATTTCTTCGAACCGGCGGTTTCCCACCCCGCAGATTTCCCGGATGACGGCAGGCAGGTGGCCGTCTACGTGGGCACCATCAATACCCGGTTTGACCTGGAGACGCTGGCCTGCGGGGTGCGTCGTTTAAAGGATCTGCACTTCTTGATCATCGGGCCGGTCACTTTCGAGAAGCTCAAACCGGGCTTGAGAAGCCTGCAGGCAGAAAGCAACTTTACCTGGCTGGGCCCGAAAGCGCAGGTGGAAATACCCGCCTACCTGCAGTCAAGCAAAGTGGGGATAATTCCGTTTCATGTAAACGAGGACACCGAGGCGGTCAACCCGCTGAAATATTACGAGTACCTGGCCAGCGGTTTGCCGGTGGTGGCCCCGCCCCTGCGGGAACTGACTACGATGCAGGGGCCCCTTTATCCTTACGGCAGTGCGGATGAGTTCTGCGGGGCCTTAGAGGAGGCCGCCTCCCGCCGGGAAGAAGATAAGAAGGATTTAATCGAGTTTGCCAGGGGGCATACCTGGGAAAACCGCTACAGGCAGATCATGGAGATTGTGGATGCCCGCCTGTCGGGCGGTACGGGTGGCCCGGCGCACTCCATATAAAGCGCGCCGTAGGCCGGTCCGGCAGCCGGTAAGTGGTTAGAGGGCCGGGGACTCGCCGGTAAGAAAACACCTCACCGGTTACAAGCATAAAGAGACGGGCGATCCGTGAGCACCTGCTTGTCATAACTGCAAAAAACAAAATAAACTTAATTTACAGGGCACCGGTTATTCTGGAAAGGGACCTGGACGGGAATAGAGGTGAAGGGCATTTGCGATCGGATCCGGATAAAAGAGGAGCGAATATAAACACGCACTATTTCCTCTCTGTGGTGGTAATCGGGCGCAACGAGGCGCGTCATTTGCCGGAGCTGTTTGCTTCTTTACCGCAGGGAGAAGAGATCGAGTGGATCTATGTCGATTCTCACTCTGAAGATTCAAGCGCGGATGAAGCCCTTAAAGCCGGGGCCCGGGTTTATCAACTGGAAGAGAGTTCGATCTGCGGGCCAGGGACCGGCCGCTATGTCGGCACCCTGGAGGCTTTAGGGCACTGGATCCTTTACCTGGACGGAGATATGGTCTTCAGGCGGGAGTTTTTGCCCTTTCTCCAGTTGATCCGGGAACACGAGGCAGGCCCGCCTGCTCATACGGCGGGGTTTGTCGGGCGCACCATCCACAGCTACCTCAATGAAGAAGGCCGGCTTACAGGCGAGCGCGACTACGCTGTTTTGCCGGCCCGGGAGATGGGGCCGCCGGAAAAGTGGGGCCAACCGGCAAACTACCACGGAGGAGCGGTGCTCTATTTGCGGAAGCGGGTCCTGGAAGCCGGCAACTGGAACCCGGCCATCTACCAGCTCGAAGAGATCGACCTTTTAAGCCGGGTGCAGGACCGGGGCGGAGTTTTAAGGGCGGTCGATTTACCCCTGGCCGATCATTATGCGCCCCTTTTAAGCGGCTGGGAGAGGATCAAGCTTAACTTTCTGCCGCAGTGGCGGGGAAAAAAGCTTTACGGCGCCGGACAGGTGGTTACGGCCCGCATCAGGGAAGGCGGCCTGGGCCGGTTTGTCCGCAGTTACCCCTATCCCTTTGTGGTCCTGGCCGGGCTGGCCGCGATCCCTTTTTGCTACCTGCTGTGGCCGCCGCTTCCCCTGCTGGTCAACGCGGCCATCGCCGTGTGGTTGGGCCGGCTACAGAGATGGTACTTCTACCTGGTTTACCTGGGCAACCTCCTGCAGATTTTCTACGGCCTCGGCCGCTACCGCCGTTTTGAACCGGTGTACAGGCGGGTGGACAGGCAGTTTAACCGTTAAAAGGCTAGTGCCCTGCCAACATATTAAGAGCGTAATTTGGCAATTATTACAACAGCTTATGTAACTACTCAGGCCTAAACCGCTATGCCATAGGGGACGGTTCCATCGTTTTCCCTTCGGCCTTCGCTACGCTCAGGAACGCTCGAACCGTCCCCATGGCACAGCTTTTCACTCAACAAG
>PUNU01000152.1 GCA_003551865.1 Syntrophomonadaceae bacterium | reverse complement strand
GCAGAAAATTTACGATCCTGTTTTAAGCTTCCAGCTTTTAAATGATTTCAAACTTAAAAGGGTCAACCCGAACTATTTGAGCGACGATGTGGCATCCCAGAAATATGCCGTATTGCTCGAATGGTCCAATGTCGATTACATCCCCCGTTCAAAGCGGCTTTACCTGCGGGCATTCCCGGTGCGTATCTGCACGGTGCAGTATATGCTCAAAAAAATCGGTTCCTTTGAGGAATTTGCCGGGCAGTGTGAATACTATGTCGACGTGGCTGCGCTTGACGAGTCCGACTTTGTCGTTTTTCCGGAGACTATTACTTTGCACCTGCTTTCTTTCCTCGGGGAAAAAGTGCCCGGCAAGCAGGTCCGGCGCCTGGCCGATTTTACCGAGGACTACATTGAACTGTTTAGGATGCTGGCTGTGAAGTATAACGTGAACATTATCGGCGGCTCCCACTTTGTCGAAGAAGATGAGCTGATTTATAATGTAAGCTATCTTTTCCGCCGTGACGGCACAATTGACCGGCAGTATAAACTGCATATTACCCCGGATGAAAGAAAATGGTGGGCTATTCAGCCCGGCAGTGAGCTTAAAGTATTTGATACCGACTGTGGGAAAATCGCCATTCTGATCTGCTATGACATCCAGTTTCCTGAGCTCTGCCGCCAGGCTGTCGATCGCGGGGCCCGCATTTTGTTTTCGCCATTTTGCACCGACGATCGCCAGGGCTACCTGCGCGTGCGCTACTGTGCCCAGTCCCGCGCGGTCGAAAATGAGGTGTACACTGTCATTTCCGGCACAGCCGGCAATTTAACCCACGTGCCCCGGGTGGATACCATGTATGCCCAGTCAGGCATTTTTTCTCCCTCCGACTTTCCTTTCCCCCGTGACGGCATTGTCGGCGAATGCGGTGCCAACATCGAAACTGTGGTTATCGGGGAAGTGGATCTTGAGATCCTTCGCCGCAACCGCGTAACCGGTACCGTCACTCATCTTAAGGATCGGCGCAGAGATCTTTACCGGATCACGGAAGGCCCTGCAGCGCTGGAACAGCACTTGACAAAAATGAAGTAAGTTTGGGAGGCGTTTTGCTATAGTGGAGGATGCTCCGGCTGTCCCCCCGGTTGTGATTGTTGAAGAGACGCCTTTCTCGTCTTAAACTGATATTTTGGGAAAAGTGATTGTAACACGCGCCCCGCCGCTGTGGTTATTGTCAATGACAATTGAACCGCCGTGCTTTTCCACAATTGCCCGGGAAATGGCCAGGCCCAGCCCGCTTCCCCCGTTTTCGCCTTTGTAAAACGGGTCGAAGGCCCTTCTTAAATCTTTTTCTTTAAATCCCGGACCGTCGTCTTCAATGCGTACTATTCCTTTGCATACTGTAACAGAAATCTTGTTTCGGGCGTAGCGCAGAGAGTTGCTAAAAATATTTAACAACAGGCGGTGGACCTTTTCCGGATCAGCCTCGATATTGTTCCGGTCATTGGAAAAGGCAGTTTCGATCTCGATTTTCTTGTCAACGGCCAGGCTCTGTACGGCCTGCACGGCTTCTTTGACGGCATCATCAAGGGCAACTGCGCTCAAATTGTAGCTGTCTTTAAGTGTTTCCATTTTGGAGAGGTATATAAACTCATCGACCATGGCTTTCATACGTTTGGATTCCTTGATAATAATATTCAGGCTGTTTTCTTGTTCGTCTGCCGGTATGATTCCATCTTTTAATGCCTCGGCGTATCCCTGGACCGACATCAGGGGGGTTTTTAATTCGTGGGAGGCTTTCTGGAAGAATTCTTTCTGAGTCCGGTCATATTCGGCCAGTTCCCCGGCCATTTCGTTAAAAGTGTCGGCCAGCTCCTCGAGTTCGTCGCCGGTGTTGATTTCCAGTCTGCCGCTGAAGCGGCGTTTGGCCAGTTCTGAAGCCCTGTCTTTCAGCTTCTTCAGGGGGCCGACCGCCACCCGGGTGGCAAACACACCGGATACAAGAGAAACTATGGTACCCGCTCCCAGGGCCAGGGCCAGGATGCCAAGAAGACTGCGGTTCATCCGGGTTAGGACATCCAGGTGTGAATACAGGATCAGCTCGGCATCACTGCCGTCCCCGGACATTACTACCGGAAAAGATACTGCTACCCGCTCTCTTTCCACCAGGTTTCGATCAGTGTCTTCGCTGAAAGCCAGCTCCATAAAAGATTCGTTGATCATTTCGGCGCCCGGGGGATATGCTTCGATATCGCTGCTGTCCAGGATAGTGCCGTCAGGCTGTACCAGGACATATTCGGCATAGGCAATGTGGCTTGCCAAATTAAAAAAAGCCCCCCGCATATGGCTTCTGCCGTGACTCTCAGGATAGGCTGCAGTGGTGGAGAGTGTTTCGGCCACCCGGTAAAGGCTGCGCACTGTGTCACCTATCAGGTAGCTGCGCACAGTAAGGGTGAAGGCCAGGGCCAAAACTGAGAAGGATATAAGCAATACAACCATGTAGCTTAAAAAAATGCGCTTAAACATCAATCCTGTACCCGTAGCCCCAGACTGTTGCCAGTTCAGGCTGGGCTCCTTTATCACGGATTTTTTTTCGAATTCTTTTCACTATATCATCAACCGCCCTTTCTTCACCTTCATAGTCCAAACCCCACACTTTTTCCAGGAGCAGCTGTCTGCTGAACGGCCGATTAGGGGAAACGGCCAAAAAGTAGAAGAGGTCGAACTCTTTGCCGGTAAAAGCCACCTCTTCGTTGTTAATAGTGACCTTTCTTTTTTCTGGGTCGATAACCAGGTTCTTTAATACCACTTTTTTGGCGGTGTTTTCTGCCGATTGCAGCCGTTTAAAGATATTCTTTGCCCGCATTATAAGTTCACGGGGGCTGAAAGGCTTGGCCAGGTAATCGTCTCCTCCCAACTCCAGGCCTAAAACCCGATCGAATTCTTCACCGCGGGCCGAAACGAAAATAATTGGCAGATCGAAGTTTTCCCTGATTTTACGGCAAAGAGAAAGGCCGTCGGAACCGGGCAGCATAATATCAAGAATAAACATATCCGGAGTGCTGCTGACCAGGGCGTTGTTTAACTCTTCGGCCGAAGCGAAGGTGCGCACTGTATAGCCTTCTCTTTCCAGGTACCGCCTGACCAGGTTGCGGATATTTTCTTCATCATCGACGACCCAGATCACAGCCATTGTCCCTCTCCTTTTACCGGTCGGTCTGTTTTTATTGTAAACTACCGGTCAAGTTACCCAGGGTAAATGGAATGCGAATTGTTGTTAAAGGCCTGCGGGGACAGAAATATTTCCTGTCCCCGCAAACAATCTATGTAAAAAGCCCTGGGGCGGCTTACCGCTCGTTGAACCGTGCCGCCCTCCGGGACGTTTACCGGTCACTCAATACCACCGGTTGATGATGAAAGCGCAGCCCGGTTATTTAGAGGCCGTTTTCTTCCCTGTACCTTGATTTAAAGCCGCCGCTGCCTTTGTCCAAGCCGTAGTGCCGCAGATTTCGGCCGCCGCTTTCGAAGCGCTCGGCGTATTCATCTGGAATGATATTTCGTATTGACTCGCGCATTTCTTCCATTAGGGTGTGTCTGCTTTCATGAACTTCTTTAAAGTCATCATATTTACCCTTTTCTCTCAAGTCATCAATTTCTTTCCTCAGGGCGGACATTCTTTCACGGTACTCGCTGATTATTTCTTCAAATTGAGCTTTTTGCCCGTCATCCAATATGTCCATTAGGCATTGATCATGCCTGTCTGCGCCAAAACCGCTGCCGCTTCCAAGCGCCAGTGCTCCTGAAGAAACAGCAAGAATCACTATCGTTACCACTGTGGCAATAATTATAGTCTTTTTCATTTATTCTGCCTCCTTGCTCTTGCTTAATCTTGCAGTATTAGTATACAGGGGATTTTCGGCAGTTTTATGTGAGAAATATTAAGTTTTTATAATAATAAGCCCGGGGTATGAACCCCGAGCTTTAAACTGGCAGTATTTACCCCGCATCCGGCAGGCAAAATCTTTTCTGGATAAAGCAATTGTTGTAATAAATAGTTGCCAAATCAAGCTCGTTATCAGCTGACAGGGCACCGGCTTCCGTGCCGTTTAATTGTTATCGTTCAGCCGGTTTCCCTGTTGAGTACTGTGGCGAACACCTCTACCAGGTGGGGATCGAACTGGTTCCCTGCACATTTTCTCAACTCCGCTATGGCTTTTCCCTTAATAACAGCCTGCCGATACGGTCTTTCATGGACCATTGTATCGTAAGCATCGACAATTGCCAGAATGCGGCATTCTATGGGTATATCTTCGCCTTTCAATCCAAGGGGATAACCGCTGCCGTCCCAGTTTTCATGGTGTTTGAGGATCAGGTCGGCCACACCGGCCAGGTCCGGGGATGTTGAAGCGATGCGGTAGCCTTTCTCCGGATGCTGTTTCATGATAGCCCATTCTTCTTTGCTGAGCGGTTCCGGTTTAAACAGGATCTGATCTGAGATGCCCACCTTGCCCAGATCGTGGACCTTGGCCAGGAGCGCCAGATCGGCCAGTTGATGAGAAGCAAGGCCCACTTTTTCGCCCACTTTCAGGCACATTTTTTCCAGGCGTCGGGCGTGCCCCTGGGTAAAATAACCTCTTTCCGTCAGGGCGGCCATTAAGCTTTGCACAATACCGTTGCGGGCGCTGGTGCTGCGGCGCAGTTTGTCCCGGTGCATCAAGTCGTCGGATTGCTTAAACAGTTCTGTGAATGTGGTGCTGCTGTCCTCTGCCGTGGCCACTCCCAGGGAGAGGCTTAACGGTAGGCTGGGGTGCTCCTGGTTATAAAGAAAAACCTGGTAACGAATCTGCCGGGCGATGCATTCTCCTTCCTCTTTGCTTGCCAGGGGTAGAATGACTGCAAACTCGTCTCCTCCGATGCGGGCCGGGATTCCTGAGGTGGACAGGGCTTCCTGGATGATATTTGCGCAGGCCTTCAGCAGGCGGTCACCGGTATCATGACCAATAGTATCGTTGATCAATTTTAAGCCGTCAATGTCGGCACTAATAATCGTTGTCGGGTATTCAGGTTTACTGTTTAACTGCCTGAGCTTGGCTTCAAAGTAGGCGCGGTTATAGAGCCCGGTAAGCTGATCATGATAGCTTAGAAAATACAGCTTTTCTTCACTGTAGTCGAGGGCTTCTTCCGCCGTGGTCAGCTGTTTCAGTATCGCTTCCAGCTCCATGTTTGTTTCTTTGAGTGATCTTTCATTTTCTTCCAGCTTCTCAAAGTAGTTTTCCATCTTATCCAGCTGTCGATTGATTGTTTTTCCCAGTTCAGCAAATTCATCATGTTTTTCGATGGGGAGGCGATAGCTTAGGCTGTTTTCAAGGTCGATCTGCCTGATATTTTCTTCGAAAGTCAACAGTGGTTTGTCTACGTAGCGGTAATTGTAAAGGACGAACAAGAGAAAAACCAGGGCGGTTGCCGCTCCGGCAAAGGCAAATTCTGTGCTGACCTGGGAAGCGCCCTCGGCGAACACGCTCAAAGGAATAAAGCTGGCCAGGTACCAATTTGTATCTTCTACGGGGAGATAGGCCAGGTAGCCTTCTTCGCCATTAAGCTTAAGACGGGCCAAACCGGATGAATGATTGACCTGGATAGTTTCAAGGTTTCCATACATCTCCTGGATATTTACAAATTCGGCATTTGGGGAATAGTTGTAATTGGGATGAGCGATTATATTGCCTTTTCCATCAACCAGGAAAGAAAAGCCTTCCCGCTCTATACCCTGACTGTTGATCAGCTTTCCAAGTTTGGAAACAGGAATATCCCCGCCTACCACGCCCATCAAATTACCATCCGCTTCGTAAATCGGGGCAGCAATAGTGATAATGATCTCATTCTGGCGGGCGTTGAAGAAGGCCTCGGTAAAAACGGTTTGTCCTTGGGTAACAGCTTCGGTGTACCAGGGGCGGTTTTGCAGATCAAAATCGGGAGGCGGTTCCCAGCCGGTGGCATCGATCATCCGGTTATGGGGGGAGCCAAAATAAATGGAAGAAAACTCATCACAGTTGTCGAGGAGAACTTTAAGATAGGATAGAATCTCATCATCGGACCATTCCTGCAGAGCAATGTAATCGGCGGCGGCCTCAACAGTGCGGGCATTTTTTGCCAACCAGCTGCTGATATCTTCACTGACGTTTTGGGCTGACAGCGTAGATGTCTGCCGGGCGCTTTCAAGCATGTGCCGGTTGGTAATGTGATGCTGATAATACCAGACTGTGATAAAAATAATTATCGTTATGAAAGCCAGGATATAGATGTTTCTTATAATCCGGCGCAAAGGACAACTCTCCCCGGGGCGATTATTGTCTAAATTGTAAACAGGGTTGCTCTAGTTGCAAAGGATGTGTGCAGTAAAACCAAATGTTTGCAAGGTCACTGTGACGGTTGTAAAGGTTTCTGGGTTTAGTAGACCTATTTGCTTGATTTATAATATTAGATGCCGCCTTTTAAAATCCTTTTAGAAAAACAAAACGTTTACATCTAAATTTTAGAAGCAGCGTTGATTTTAAGTAAGGTAGCGGTTTTGTCGGATCGATCTCTACGGTTACCGGGGAAATGCTTTTTTGTTACCGGTTCTGTCCGGTGTATTGCTGATTCCGGCCGGCTTTTTCCCAATCCAAGTTGGAACTGCTATTCCGGCCCCGAGCGGAAAAAACTTAAGACAAAACCGTTTTTAAGATTCTTCTTTTTTGAAAGACTTTGCCGCCCCGGGAGAAGAAGCGGTCGCAAATTACTGCCTGGGTATACCTTAGTTTGGTCCCGGTTGTAAGCCCCGGGGTATTGGAAACCCTTCCGGCCCCCGTTTAAAAAAACTGCTGTTGAAAAAACGGAGGCCGGTTAAGTTGCCGGCTTTTTTAGTGTAGGGCCTCCGACTGGTGCACAGGTGGGGAACTGCGGTGGGGAATAACCTTTCTCACTCCGCCACGGGGATCGGCCACATCTCCGCTGTAGCGCGGGATAATGTGAATATGAAAATGAAAAACCGTTTGACCGGCCGCCAGCCCGACATTGGCCCCGATATTATAACCGTCGGGGCCGTATTCGGCCTGTAAAAAGTCTTTAACTTCGAAAATAAGTTTGGTTATGGCGGCATGTTCTTCCAGTGTGGCGTCAAAATATGTTTCGACATGCCGTTTTGGTATAACCAAAGCATGACCTTCGCTGATCGGGCGGGAATCGTAAAAGGCGAGGGCCAGCTTGTTTTCCTTTATATCAGTCAAATTTTTTTGCTGGCAAAAGATACAGCCTTCCATAAAATAACCTCCTTTGTTGGGCCTGGGCAGCTGCCTGGTGCCACATTTCCAGCTTGTTTTTTCACAGCCTGTCCACTACTATACCATATCTTTGTCTGGTGCAGGGCAGGATTTTTTCACGACTGCGGTGAATAGTAAAACCACATAAAGGGCCGGATTTTGCACAGGGAGCAATGAGATGACGATAAAGAAATGGCTGTGTATAAGTTTATTTTTTGGTTTTTTACTGCTTCTACTTGCCTGTAATCTCTTGTTTGATGGTGATGCTCTTGAGCAATCCTCATTTTCTGTTGCCGTGCGCATATATGATCTTGGGACTGAGGAGCCTGAGCGGTTCGATGTAAACAAGATGATCTATTCATTTGACAGTGAACTGGTAATTGATCCCGGTAAAATTGAAAAGCCCGGGCTTGAACCTCCACCGCCTCCCACCCCGGTGCGGACGTCCCCGGCAGGGACAGCGGCTCAAAAAGAGCAGCAGATGGTCAGCCTGATTAATGAGGCCAGGAGAAATGCCGGGCTGCCTGCTCTGCAGGTATGCAGCCAACTGACCACGGCTGCCCGGGCTAAAAGCAGAGATATGGTCAACAATAACTACTTTAGCCATAACTCGCCGACATATGGAAGCTTCACCAACCTGCTGCGCAGTTACGGCATCAGGTACGGGGCTGCCGCAGAAAACCTGGCCATGAATTCGAGCGGCATTGTGAGCGCTGCCCACAATAACTTAATGACTTCACCCGGACATCGATCCAACATTTTGGGCCCGCGTTTCAGCCGGGTGGGGGTGGGCATTCACGTGAGAAGCGACGGCAGTCATTATTATACCCAGCTTTTTGTCGGGCAATAACTGAATAACATGCTTCTTTGATGGAAACCATTGACTTTGATTGTAGAGGGGGAGCGTTATGAAACGATACGATCTATTGGTATTGGGAGGAGGAACAGCAGGAATGAACCTTGTCCACCCTGCTGCCTCCGGGGGTTGGAAAACAGCCGTTGTCGAATCTGTCCACCTGGGCGGAACCTGTATCAATGTCGGCTGTATTCCCTCAAAAACGCTGATCAGTTCGGCCAGGGTAATGCAGGTGGTTCGCGATGCACACAAATATGGGGTCATTGCTGAAGCGCCAAAGGCCGACTGGCCGGCGATGGTAAATCGCAAAGATCAGCTGGTGGGGAGAATCCGCAACCGCAGCTATAAAACCGTCAATCGAAATGAAAATATCACCCTTTACGAAGGAGAAGCTTCCTTTACCGGTCCCGGAGTAGTTGAGATCAACGGTGAATCTGTGACGGCTGAAAGAATCATTATTGCAACAGGGGCGCGAGCCGCAGTGCCTCCGGTGCAGGGCCTGAGTGACATCGATTATTTGACTTCCACTTCCGCAATGGAGATGAAAAAGCTTCCTAAAAGCCTGCTGATCCTGGGCGGTGGCATTATTGCTTTGGAGTTTTCCCAGCTTTTTAACCGCCTGGGGGTGGATGTTACTATAATCCAGCGCGGGGATTACCTTGCTTCGGCCCTGGAGCCGGAAATATCGGAAGAAATCCGCAGGATTCTGGAAGAGGAAGGCGTATCGGTAAAAACCGGCACCAACATCAGCGCCATCGGCAGGGAAGGGAGTTCCGTTTACGCTGTTGACGAAACCGACAGCGGTCAGAAGAGCTATACTGCCGAACAAATCCTCGTGGCTGCAGGCAGGACGCCCAACAGCGACCGGCTCAACCTGGAAAAGACCGGGGTGGAAGTAGACGAAAGAGGCTATATCATTGTGGACGAAGACTTCAAAACCGGGGTGGAAGGCATATGGGCAATCGGTGATGTGATTGGCGGGATGATGTTTACCCATAAGGCCTGGCATGATGCATTTTTAGTTTCCCGCTTTTTGCTCCATGGCAGGCCGATAGACGCAAAAGAGAGGTTAATTCCCTATG
>PUNU01000110.1 GCA_003551865.1 Syntrophomonadaceae bacterium | reverse complement strand
CCGTCTTACCGGACGGCCATCTTTTACCACAGCGAGGAACAAAAAAAGTCGGCCGAAGCATCCAAAGAGGCCCTGGAAAAAAGCGGCCGGTTTAACAAACCAATAGCCACCAGCATCCTTCCCGCCTCTGAATTCTGGCCCGCAGAGGAGTACCACCAGGCCTTCCACAAAAAAAACCCGGCCCATTACAAACACTACCGCAAGGCCTCGGGGAGAGATAACTTCAGATAGCCCTTCAACACCAAAACACCCGGCACGTTGAAGCAGGTTCAAGTTCTGTTTGCCTGCCGGCACAAGCGGCCCTGGAAAGGGGCCGGCTCTTCCTGCCGTCAGCCGCCAAGCAAATCTTCCGCCCTGGAACCGGGGCGGTAAAACACCCCCGGCTCGCCGAGAGGTGCCGGCACTTCTACATGCTCCCCATCAGATGCTATTTCAAAGATTTCGCCGCTGAAGTGATGCACCCAACGTCCTTCCGGAAGATACAGCGAAACCGCCTCTTTGCCCTTGTCCAAAACGGGCGCAACAATCATATCCTCGCCGAGCATAAACTGCTCGTAATTGATCTTATAGGTCACCGGATCGTGCGGATAGTGGAAAAACATCGGTCTCACCACGGGCGCGCCCGTACGGTAAGCTTCTTCCATCAACTTCTCCCGGTACGGGGCCAGAGCTCTATAAATCGAGGCGAACTCTTTAACATGCCCGATAATCCTATCATTGCTGTAGATCTGCAGGTTTTCATCGGGCCTGTTTCCTTCGTGGCTTCTAAATACGGCTGTAAAGGCGTTCAATTCAATCCAGCGTAAAAGCAGTTCCTCGCTGCGCACGTAATTGAGCGGGAAATCAGTAATCGAAGTATAGCCGCCGATATCGCTGTGGTTCAGGCTAAAGCCGGAAAGCCCGCTGGTTAAAAGGCCGGTTACCGCCGTCTTGATGCCGTCGTGCTCGTCCCAAGTAACATTTTGATCGCCCAGCCAAAAAGCGCCGACATAAGCGGGGCTTTCGCTGAAGCCGGCCCGGACAAAGAACATGCCTTCTTCTTCCAGGCCCGCTTCGGCCAAAACCTCCCGGTTTATCTTCGACCACTCTTCCGGATAGTGGTTGTGGTAGCTTAAACCGCTCTTCCCGCCGGCCATTTGCACATCAAGAGGCAGAGCTTCACCAAAATCGGCCATCCAGCCGTAAAACCCGTTGTCGACCATTTCCGCGATAATAATCGCTTTGATCCACTCACGAGCTTCCGGAATGGTCAGATCCAGCAAACCCGCGGTAAAATCGGTCAGCAAAAACTCGATCGTCTCTCCCTCTTCGTCTTTGACAAAATATCCTTCACCTTCGGCCTCGCTGTACCAGTCGTTTCTTACATTACCTTTATCCTCGGCATAAACCAAAAAAGGGTTGACGTAACCGAGCAGGCGGATGTCTTCGGCATCGAGCCTCCGTTTAAAACCATCCCAGCCGCTGTAGTGATCCCGGTCAAGCTCCCAGTTCCACCAGAGCTGCTTGCCGAAACTTGTTTTCCGCCGGCCGACCCAGTCCTGAATCCAAAGACCGGTGACCGGCACATCCTGCTCAAGCAGAGCGGTAAGCTTCTCTTCGACTGCCTCCGTGCCTCCCTGGGCGCCCAGGATCAAACCCTGCTGGGTCCACCGGGGGAGCGGCCTCATCCTTCCAACCACCCCGGTATGTTCGCGAAGCAGTTCGGCCGGACTTTCCCCGGCGTAGATGCGCCCCTGCGCTTCAGAAGAAAATACTTCCAGCTGGGCTTTCTCACCCTCCGGCAAATGAAAAACCTGGTACTCCTTGTTTTCACTGAAAAGCGAGCGCAGTTCACTGCTGATGAAGTGAGGAACCGGTGCATAGGTATGGTACCAGGTGCCACCCGCCCCGTGGGTAAGATCGGCCAAAAAAGTCAAGGGTTGAGCACCCCGCCCGATCCCCTGCTCCTGGACCAATACAGGCAGGCTCCGGCCACGCATGTCAAAACTGCTGTACTGGGTGCCGAAGCCAAAAAAATGCTCGGCCGGCTTAACCGCCCAGCTCAGGTAGGTGCGGTTAATTTGCGGATTCTCGAGCAATACCCGGTAGTGAAGTTGGTACTCGGAGACGGGGCTTAAAATAAAACGGTAGGGCACCGCTTCACCGGCATCGTTTTCCAGCCGGCCCTCTATCACCAGCCGATTTTCTTCTTCAAAAACCCCCGCGACTGTCTGCCGGTCATAAAGTTCCACTCGCTGCTCGTCAATTTGAAAATAGCCCCTGCTCTCTTCGGACTCCATTTTGCCAACTCCGGCTGCCAAAAAACCTTGCCCCGCCGGGGTGGAAAAAATAATGTGGTCGTCCATGCGGGCATGGTAAACTACAAGCCTTCCTTCTTCCCCGTGCCACTGGAAAATAAAATCATCGAGCAGGATGGTTTGGTCTTCGCTCATTTCTTCGGACACACTCATGGAGTTGAAAACCGGCGGCTTTACTTGATCGTAAGAAAAATAAAGCAGGCCGCCGATACCGGCCACCAATATCACCAGGACAGCCACAATGACAATCCGCTTTTTCATCCCGCTTCCTCCTCATTAACCTTTTGTAAAATGAAATATCGATTAAGCTCAAGTTTTTAAGGGAGCTGCCCGCCTTTTTAAACGTTAAGAATAGCAAAAAAGTCTCATTGCCAAAAATTCCGCCCCCAAAAATCTTTTAAGACTTTCTATTTAAGTGACCTTTACCACCAAACCCTCGTGGTAACGATTAGCCCACTCGGCAGCACTGAGCCAGGAATGCTTACGGCTCCAATCATCTTCCAGGCCGCAGTGCTTTAAGGCGTAAGCCGTGGTCACGCAGGCTACTGCCGCATCGGCGGCGTCCGCGCTTTCTGCCACCAAATGCTTTCCTGCCTCCACCTTGAAATCATACTTTTTTCCAAATTGCTCAACGAGCTGCTTTAACCCGGCCCGCCTGGAAAGTCCGACCCGGCGCCAGGTATGAGCAGGATAAACTTCATATACACGCGGGGCTTCCTGCTTAAGGCGATCAAAGGGGTAGACCACCCCGCCCAGTCCGCGCAGGTATGAAAGCAGTTTCAAGCCGGCATAGGTCATCGCCCGCATATTGGGGTTGGTATTTTTTAGCGGGCTGAAAGAACTGATCGAAGCATCGGTCGCCCGGCAGCAGACAGACTGATTCAGGCATCTCGCCTCACAGGACGGCAGGCCGCTTTCTTCTATAAGCCGTGCAAACCGACTGCGGCCGGAGCCGGCTGCCTTCAATAGCAGCTCAGCCCAACCATCAATATTTAAACGGTTTAAAGCAGCCTTCGGCAGGGAAAAAGGAAAATCGAGACCCCATGGCGCTTTGGAAAAATAAATGGCCGCCAGCAGGTCAAGGCGGTCATCACACTGGACAATTTGCTCGATAACCAGCTTATCTCCCTGCAGGCAGCCCTCAGCATAGTAGATTCCCCGGCTGGGGTTTCTGGCCCCGCTGAAATCAGCACCGAAAACTTTCATCCTACCTTAACAACACAGGGGGACGGTTCTTTTGTGTTGTTACTTGCCGCACAGGAAAACCGTCTGCCCGGGTTGTTTACCTCCTCTTTTTGTTCTTAACCACCTGCTGAACCAGGTCTCGGCCCGTGGCCGGCGGAGGCTGGTGCTTTTCTCGCCCGATCAGCTTTAAGGCCCCGGTGGGGCAGGTGCTGATGCAGAGACCGCAGCCAATACAGCCGGACGGCTCCAGATCGGCTTTTTCACCGGCCATGGTCAGCGCACCAACAGGGCAGCGTTCTTCCACGCATACTCCGCAGCCGCTGCAATCCTCCTTGTTTAACTCCGCCCGGTAAGCCGAACGGGCAAAACCGTCTTCATAGCCGTGCCTGGTCAAAAGCATCAGCATATGACAGCAGCAGGGACAGCAGTTGCACATAAAGACCAGGTGGTCTGCGATATTGCTGCCGGTATGGACCAGCCCGGCTTCCTCCGCCTCTTTTAACACCTGGGCCGCCTCATATTTATCGATCAATTTGGCCATACCTCTTTCGGCCAAAAAACGGGCCGCTCCGTCAAAAGAAAGACACACCTCCAGGGGCTTGTCACAATTCTCCCCGATGATGCGGCAGGGGCAGCGGGCCAGGGCAATTGCCTTGGCCGACTCCAAAAGCTGGGAAGCTCGCTCATAAGGGATAATTTCCACTTCCTCCTGGTCCAGGGCTTCTTCAGCCGGGATCACCCTGGTCCAGGGCGGCCTGGCTGCGGCAAGCTCCGCCGCCATGACCTGCATATAGTAGGCGTGCCAGAGCTCAGCCAGCCTCTTCTGCACGGCCGGTTCCATTCCCTTCATGATCGGGTACTCGAAAAGGCCCGGATAATTGGGCAGAAGCGAATAAACAGTTATACCGTTCTTTTTCTTGGCCAGGATCACTCCCCGGTCAGCGAGGTTTTCCAGCTTCTGTTCAACTTCCTCTTCGCCAAGCCCGGCTTTAGCGGCAACAGTCGCTGCCGGATGTCCAATGAATTCGAGGTGGACTGCCACTTCCACTTCATCAGGCTTGAACAAAAGTTTAAGGATCTCCAAAAACTCCTCGCTTTTCGGCGCCCCAACTGGGTGGCGCCCCAGGTTGTCTCGAAGCTCGTGGTAATGATGCAATATATACACCTCTCAGCAATTATTTTCGAAGTCTGCTTTTGCTTGATCGCTTTTCTTCATTTATCCACTGATCTCCTGCAGCAGGGGTGTAGCAGGGGGACGGGGTACCTGCTACAAGTGTTGTAGCAGGTACCCCGTCCCTCTGCTACACCGTCCCCTTGCTTCACGTTCCCCTGCTAAAACTTCCCCTACCAGCAGCAGGAAAATATGTTAGAACTCCAGAATCATCAAAGAAGAGAATGCCCGTGCCATCTAGCCTAACAGGAAGGAAGGCTTAAATGCTTGAAACTGAAGAATACGGCCCGGTTACGCAAATCAAAATGGGCCGCGAAATGGACGGAAGGGTCCTCTACCGGGTAGCCGCCTACCTGGTGGACGGCCTTTTAATCGACACCGGATGCCGCCACACTGCCGAGGAACTGCTCAACTGCCTTAAGAACAAAGATGTCAGCAAAGTATTCATCACCCACTACCACGAAGACCATATCGGTGGAGCAGCCCTGCTGCAGCAGGAGCTCGGTTTAAATGTATGGGCTCCCCCACAGTCCATTCCCTTGATCGAAAAAACTCACAAACTCTTCCCATACCAGGAACTGGTCTGGGGCTATCCCGACCCGTTTGAAGCCCTGCCGGTTGCGGAAAATGAACTAAGAACTGACCACTACCGTTTCGAGATGGTGGAAGCACCCGGCCACAGCGAAGACCACGTAGTTTTAATTGAGCCCTCCAACGGCTGGTGTTTTTCCGGAGATTTGTTTGTTTCAGAAAAAATCAAGGTGATCCGCCCGGAAGAAGAGATCGGCAAGATTATGCAGTCGATGCAAAACCTGCTCGACCGGGAAGGCGAACTTACCCTCTTTACCTCCATCGGCAGAATCGAGCCAAAAGGCAAAGAGGGGTTTAAAAACTGCCTCAGTCACCTGGAAAGGCTGGGACGGGAAGCAAAACGTCTGAAGCGAGAAGAACATTTAAACGAAGAGCAAATCGTCGAACGGCTTTTCGGCGGTGAAAGCACACTGGCCGAGCTGACCAACGGCCAGTTTGCCGCCGGGCACCTGGTCGCCTCACTTCTGAAAAGCTGAACCTGCGGGATTGCAAGCCGCTTTCCCGCATCATAAAAACTGCCGTCCACACCGCTTAAAAATATCTCCCACTCCCCAATAGTAAAACCTTCGAAGATGCAATCTGCCTGCTTTAAAAAACCGGGCTAAAAAATCCAAGATCCCGCCGCCCTAAGTTTCCGGCGGGTAGAGCAAACTGTCCAGGGCTAGAAGCAGGGCACTGTGCCCGGTCGGAATACGCTCAAGCATGCCCCCGTGGGCGGTGATCACATTCTCTGCCTTCTTGACCAGGTCGTCCTCGCCTGAAATCCTGCCCAACTCCAGGTTGTTCAAGGCCGAAACAGAAACACCGGATGGCACGGCCCCGTCGTAAGCTTCAGCGATTATCGGCAAACCGGAAATAGCCTCATCGGCATTGCTGAACTGCAGGTCACCGCCGCCCCGGTTAAAGAGCCTATCCAGCTCCCGGCTAAAACGGTTAGCCTGATCTAAATAGACTTTATCCCCTGAGGCCAGGTAAAGCTCGACAAAACCGCGGGCCAGGTAAGCGTAATCTTCCAAAAACGCAGGGATTGAGGCTTCTCCTTCCCGGTAGCGCCTGAAAAGCTCTCCTTGCTCTGAAATCATCTTTTCAACTATAAAATCTGCCGCCCGGGAAGCTTCTTCCAAATACTTCTGCTCGCCCAGCACTACCGCCCCGCGGGCCAGTGCGGCGATGATCATTGCGTTCCAGGCCGTGATAATCTTATCATCGCGGAACGGACGCTCCCGCTTACCGCGGGCCGCCAAAAGAACCCGGCGGGCTTCTTCCAGGATTTCCGCCAGCTCTTCCACAGACATGCCCCTTTCAGCCGCGAATGCTTCATTATCGTGCGCCCGGTAAAGGATGCTTTTTCCTTTTTCGAAGTTGCCGCTTTCACTGACTCCGAAATAATCGTTAACCAGGCGTCCGCGCTCTTCTCCCAGCAAAGCGGTAATCTCCCCGGGGGTCCAGATATAAAAAGTCCCTTCTTCTCCTTCACTGTCTGCGTCTTCGGCCGAGTAAAAACCGCCCTTTTCGGCTTTAAGATCGGTTAAAACATAGCTGAATATTTTCGAAGCCAGGGAAGCCATTTCCGGATCGCCTGATGCCCGGTATGCCTCCAGGGCCGCATATGCCGTAGTGGCCTGGTCATAAAGCATTTTCTCGAAGTGAGGCACAAGCCACTTTCGGTCAACAGAGTAGCGGTGGATCCCGTAGCCAAGCTGATCGAAAATGCCTCCCCGGTAGATGGCCTTAAGGGTCTTTAACGCCATCTCCAGGGCTTTTTGCCTGCCGGTCCGCTTCCAGTAACGGATTAAAAAGAGGAGCTGGTGCGGAGCGGGAAACTTCGGAGCCTGTGTAAATCCCCCGTATTTATTGTCGAAAGCTATTTCAAACTGTAGGAACGCTTCTTCCAGGATATTTTCACCTGGAAGCTTACTTTCTCCATTGCTTTTACCGTCCATTTCCCCCCTGCTCTGCCCACGCATGGCTTCGGTAACTTCTTCTGCCGCCTGTTCTACCTTCTCCCGCTCCTTCTGCCATATCTCGGCCACTTTGGGCAGTAGATCGAGCAGTCCGCCCATGCCCATGCGGGGAGACTTTGGCAGGTAAGTGGCGGCAAAAAACGGTTTTCTATCGGGGGTTAAAAGCACTGTCAGCGGCCAGCCACCCTGGCCTGTCATCACCTGGCAGGCACTCATATAGAGCTGGTCCAGATCGGGTCGCTCTTCGCGATCCACCTTTACCGAAACAAAGTATTGATTAAGCAGATCGGCCACTTCCTGGTCTTCAAAAGATTCCTTTTCCATCACATGGCACCAGTGACAGGTTGAGTAACCGATGCTCAAAAATATTGGTTTTCCGTCCCTTTCAGCCCTCTTAAATGCCTCTTCACCCCAGGGATACCAGTCCACCGGATTGTAGGCGTGCTGAAGCAGATAGGGTGATTTTTCTCCGGCCAGGCGGTTTGCCTGCTTTTTTGCCTTGTGTTCCATTTTTTTGCCCTCCTTCATCCATTTAAGTAGAATCTCCCTGCCGGCTAAAGAGCCGACTGAAAGTTATCCATAGAATGTCTATAGACTTAGTATATAATATCATGGAACCCATCCCCCGGCAATACCTCACTTTTGTAGCAGGGGGACGGGGTACCTGCTATATAGCAGGGGGACGGATGTAGCAGGTACCCCGTCCCCCTGCTACACGTCCCCCCTGCTACATCTTTACCTCAGATAACCGTTCGCTTGTCAACAATTCTTGTGATTTTGCCTATTTGCCGCCGTCTTCGAGGCAGAAGTAGGTATTTCCCAATTCATTTTCTTTGTATACTTCACACTGCGGACAGATACAACCTTTTTCTTCCTTGATGCAGTGACTCTTACTGAAAGCGCAGAACAATGTTTCAGCCTGAGGCCTTTCTTCTTTGGGGTCAATCAAAAGGATGAGGTTTCCCGGCATGGACATCATTTTGCAGGTAAACGAATAGGTCGGGCATTTTCGGCATAAGCATTTGAGGAGATTTTCCCTGGTCTTCGCCACTTTTGACATGATTCCACCTCCCGATAACACTGATTTGTTCCCACCAATTAACGTAATTTGACTCTATATGTTTTAAGCTTTGCTGTCAAACAAGGCAATGGCCAGGCCTACAAACACCCGTAAAGATTACGGCTATGGAGGCGACCTGAGGGTTGACATGGTCCCGTTTGTTCAAATACTTGACTTGGCATGAAAATAGATTAATACTAAGGATATGCTAAAATATCCCTTCACATTCCCCAAAATTGGCGGGCGCCTGGTTGGAAGGGTGAACCGCTTCACTGTTGAGGTGGATATTGACGGCCGGAGGGAAAAAGCCTACCTGGCAAACCCCGGCCGCCTCTGGGAGCTGCTTCTACCGGACACGGAGCTCCTGCTCACCCCGGCGCTTCCAACCAACAAGCTGCCTTACACCGTACTGGCCTGCCGCAAAGAAGGCCGCCATGTTTTACTGCACACTCATCTGACCAACAAAGTGATCCGCACCCTTTTGGAAGAGGGCCGGCTCTCACCTTTTGCCGGCTACAGGGTAATCAAAGAAGAACCGGCCTGGGGCGGGCGCCGCTTTGACCTGCTCCTTGCGCACAAAGATACGGGGGCAAGCTATTACCTGGAGATTAAAACCTGCACCCTATTCGACGGGCAGACGGCCATGTTTCCCGATGCGGTAAGCAAAAGAGGCTCGGATCATCTTTACAAGCTTAAAGAGCTCGCAGACAAGGGAATGAAAACAGGCTGCCTTTTTGCCGTGATGAACCCGGAGGCAAAATATTTCCTGCCCGCCTACCATATTGACTTTAACTTTGCCCGCGTCTTGATGGAAATCAAAGGTTCCGTAGAGCTGACAGCCGCCGCCCTGGGATTTGACCAAAATTTTATCGCAGTAAATGCAGTAAAAAAGCTCACCGTCCCCTACAGCTTTTTAGAAACCGAACTGCGGGACAGGGGTGTATACCTGCTTTTACTCGGGATGGAAAACGAAAAAACTTTTACCATAGGCGGCCTGGGCCAAACTGAATTTAAGCGAGGCCACTACATATACGTCGGATCGGCGG
>PUNU01000011.1 GCA_003551865.1 Syntrophomonadaceae bacterium | reverse complement strand
TTTGGCAGCACTTCCGACCGGCGCGAGCTTTCAGATTTTGATAAAGCAGCCTAAAACATGAAACAATGGGGACGGTTCTTTTTGTTTCAAGCAGGAAGCATGAAACATTGGGGACGGTTCTTTTTGTTTCGAGCAAAAGAGGGGCGATTTTTTAACCGGTGCCCTGGAAATAAAAACCCCGGTTGTTTAAGGCTTTAATTTCAGCAGTTTCAAAGTCCGGTTTTGACAGAGGTGCGGAGGCGCCCGGTAAGTCTGGCCAGCCGGTGTTCCAGTGCGGCCCGGCTCAGTTCCCCTGAGGTTGCACTGTTGGCACTCTTGGAAGACAGGGTCAGAGCCTGCCTTGTCAGCTTTAAGGCGGCTTCAAAATCGCCGCGGCGGTGCTCATAATACTTGGCCAGTTCTATATAGGGTCGCGAATTGGACGGGTTGTTCCTGATTATTTCCCGCCAGAGTGCGGACGCTTTTTCCCACTCATTTTGCTGCTTAAAATGCAGGGAAAGCTCCAGGGCCGCTTCTTCTGCCGCTTCTTTTAAGCCGCTTTCGGAAGCTTTTTGCAGGTAAGCTATTCCCTCGGCAGTGCGCCCTGCTTTCAGGCACAGTCGGCCCAGGGCCAGCGCTTCTGCAGGGTGTTCCAGGTTGTCGCCTATGGATAGACGGTAAACTCTATCGAGCAGGGCCACCATCGAAAGGATATCAAGAGTATTGTGGTAAAAAACCTGCTTGATCCGGGCGGTTTTTCCCCGGCGCAGGTAATCAAAATAGACAGCCGGTATTTCAGCACCGGGTATATCATTAATGCGCTGCAGCCCGAGCAGAGCTTCTTCCAGGGCATGCAGCGAACGTGAAGGAAGGCGTTTTCTCCAAAGAATGCGGGCACACTGCAAAAGGTCAAGATGTTGAAGCGGTTCGGTATGCTTAAAACCGGAAAGCAGTTGACGCGTCTGGATCAGGGGCAGGTCGAACAGCTTGCCGTTAAAGGTAACCAGGGAGGGGAATGCAGCCGCCGTTTCAGTGAAATGATTTAATATGGCCCGTTCTTCGGCAGGGCGCCGCATAAAATACTGGCGCAGTTTGAAATGGTTTTCATCGAGCCAGCCCAGGCCGATCAGGAAGGCCCAGGTCCCGGTGCCACCGGCCAGCCCGGTGGTTTCAATATCGAGAAAGAGAGATCTGCAGGGATTAAAGTTTTCCATGCTGCCGTCGCGGGCGGGAAGAACCAGCGCCCCGCCCCTGCAGTCAAGTACGCCTTCAAGTGTTCCTTTGCCGTGCCTGTAGGCGAGGGGGATTTTTTGTTCGCGCAGGTAGCAGCGTCCGAAGGGGGTTATTTCTTCACGGCTTTCTCCCGGGAAGAGGTCTTTGATCCTATCGGTTTCCAATGCCTCGGCCAGCCGCCGCCCGGTTTTTACTTCTCCCGTACGGCGCAGCTCGGTAAGCCGGGAATGCAGGTTCAGTTTCATTTCAAGATCACCTCAAGCAGCTGCAGGGCCGGCTGTTTGCCTGCTTCCGTGCCCTGGTGGCCCGGTCCGATACAGGAGGGACAGCCGTCGCCGCATGGGCATTCAATGATTACCTGTTTGGCGGCCCGGAAGACGTCCTCGTAAATACGGTAAATCTCCTGGCTGTATCCGACACCGCCGGGGAAGTTGTCGTAAAGATAAAGGGTCGGCTGTTCGGTAAAGGGTGCCCTGACCTGGCTTACGGCCCGCAGGTCACGCGGATCGCCCATCAAGAAAAGGGAAGCCACCTGGGGCACCAGGTTGGCCAAGCCGATCAGGGCGGCCTGGACGGCTGAGGGGGGCATTCCACCCAGTGCTTCCGGGACAAACGAAAGCCAGAAAGCGGTGGTGTGCATTTCCGTTTCCGGCAGATCCACCGGCCCGGCGCCCAGGTTCTCATGGGTATTGAAACGTATCTTTTTGAACATTGAAACCAGGGCGTTAATGCGCACGTCACCCCAGGCTTTCTCCACTATGCCGCTTTCCTTTTCCGCCACGTCGAGCACTTTTAAGTCTACAGACAGGTTTGCATCGGTAAAATAGTTGACTTCAACTTCTTTGACGTAGGCTTTTTTCTCTTCGAAATCCAGTTTTTCAACCTGATACTGCCTTCCGCCGTGCATGTAGATTGCTTCTTCATGCACGAGCATCGGGGCGCTGAACCGGTCGACTTCACCGATAACCCGGGGCTGAGGTTGGCCGGTGTCGATGATAACGACGTTTTCCCTGGTTGCGCTGCGCAGGCTGATTTCTTCGGCCGGATAGGCGTCTTCCATCCAGTGGTAACGGCCGTCACTTTGATAGAGGACGTCTTCTTCTTCAAGAAACTGCAGAATTTCGCTGATCTCAGAGTAGCCAAACCTTTCGTCCCGGTTAAAAGGCAGTTCAAAAGCAGCACAGCGGACGTGGTTGGTTAAAATAATCAGATTGTCGGGATCGGCAAGGGCCCTTTCCGGGGTTTTACCAAGAAAATAGTCGGGGTTGGTAACAATATACTGGTTGAGCGGTTCGCTGTTGGCTATCAGTATGGCCAGGGATGTGCCCCGGCGCCGCCCTGAACGGCCGGCCTGCTGCCAGGTGCTGGCTATACTGCCCGGGTACCCGGTCATGATGCAGGCATCCAAAGCGCCGATGTCAATTCCCAGTTCAAGGGCATTGGTGCTGACGACACCTTTGATTTCGCCCCGGCGCAGACCTTCTTCGATGGCACGGCGCTCACGGGGCAGGTAACCGCCCCGGTAACCCCTGATGCCGCTGTCCTCACCGGGCCTGATTTTTAAACCCTGGCGCAGATAAGTTAAAAGCACCTCCACCCCGAGCCGGCTGCGGGTAAAAACTATTGTTTGCACCCTGTTGTTTATCAATTCGGCGGCAATTCTCCGGGCTTCAATAAGAGAACTGCGCCGCAGGCCGAGTTCCGGGTTTACCAGGGGAGGGTTGTAAAGGATAAAGTGCTTTTCCGCCTGTGGAGCCCCGTTTTCGGTAATCACTTCCGGGAGCTCTCCGATTAGCAGTTCGGCCAGTTCGCCGGGGTTGGCGATCGTGGCTGAGCAGAGTATAAACTGCGGGTTTGAGCCGTAGAAGGCGCATATTCTTTTAAGCCGGCGGATCACATTAGCTACATGGCTGCCGAAAACCCCCCGGTACTGATGCATTTCGTCGATCACAATGAATTCAAGGTTTTGAAACAGTTGGACCCACTTGGTGTGATGGGGCAGAATGGCCGAATGAAGCATGTCCGGGTTGGTAACCACTATATGTCCACTGCGGCGGATGCCCTGGCGCAGGCCCGGTTCAGTATCGCCGTCGTAGGTGTAGCAGTTGAGGGTTGTATCCAAGCCGCCGGTCAGTTCACGCAGTTCTGCCACCTGGTCCTGGGAGAGGGCCTTGGTCGGGAAAAGGTAGAGGGCGCGGCTGGTAGGATTTTTAATCATCCTGCTCACTACGGGCAGGTTGTAGCAGAGAGTTTTCCCCGATGCTGTCGGGGTAACCACGACCACATGATTGCCCTGTTCGACAGCTTCAATTGCCGCCGCCTGGTGGCTGTAGAGCCGGTTGATGCCGCGGTTTAAAAGGGCCTCACGAAGCTGTGGTTCAAGATGCCCGGGAAAATCGCGACACAAGCCGTTTGATGCCGGCACCACTTCCCAGCGGGTTACCCCGCTCATAAACTCCGGGTCATCTTGCCAGCGCTGCAGCATGAAGTTTAGCTGTGTCATTTGTTGTTTACCGCCTCAATTAAACATAAGTTTGTCGCTTACCTAAATATTCGCTGCCTGTTCTGATTATCCTTTAGCCTGTGCCAACGATTATTTTAGGTTCGTAATTCTGAAGTTATGCGCAAATTTGGCAAGACTTTTTCAAGCAATCCCGGAAACGCCGATGTAGACTGGGTTAATAAGGGGTCAATTTGAAATCCACATTTTATGGCACCGGCTTGCCCGGGTTAGGTTCTTAAAACAGCGAAGGAATTGATGAGTTGCTGACGAATATGTATGAAGCTAAAAACAAAAAGAATTAAGGGCGCTTTCTAAAGGTGCTTCAGGAGGTTGGGTTATGGGACATTTATCCGCAGGCAAAGACGAAGCTTACCGGGCACTGGCGGAACGGTTGAGCAGATTTCCGGTAGGGGTGGTTATCAATGAAACTTTAATGGAGATTCTGAAATTGCTTTACCGGGATGACGAAGCATTCGTAGGCAGTAAATTTCCGATCAAGCCGCGCCCGCTGGCTGAGATTGCCGAAACGGTCGGCATACCCGAAAAAAAGCTTGTCCCTGTTTTGGACAACATGGCCGCCAAAGGCCTGGTAGTTGATATCCCCCGGAAAAACACGACATACTACATGCTCTCCCCTGTAGTGGTCGGTTTTTTTGAGTACAGCCTGATGCGTGCCGACGGAGCCAACTTAAGTGAGCTTGCGGAACTTTACAACCGCTACTTTAAAGATCGGGAAGTGGCGGAAGAAATTTTTGGCACGGATCCCAAGATGTTTCGTGCCCTCGTCTATGAAAATTACATCCCTGAACTGGTGCAAACTGAAGTTTTGGACTATGAAAAAGCTTCTGCCGTAATCAGGGAGGCAGGAGGCGGAGGGCTTTCAATCTGTGCCTGCCGTCACAAAAATTATCATCTGGGCAAGGCCTGTCCTTACCCGATGGAAGATATCTGCACCTCCCTGGGCAGGCCGGCGGAGTGGCTGATCAAGCAGGGCTTTGCCCGCAGGGCTTCCGTCGCAGATCTGCTGCGCAACCTGGAGCGCAGCTACAGGCTCGGCCTGGTTTTGACCTGTGACAATGTTATCGATGAACCGGCATATATCTGTCACTGCTGCGGCTGCTGCTGCGGGCCGCTGCAGGCAATAAAGGAGTACGGGGTCAGTTCCATCCAGCCCGCCGGGTTCCTGCCCCGGATCGACGCCGAGTCATGCTTAAACTGCGAATCCTGCGTTGATGCCTGCCATGTTGGGGCCCTCGAGTCCTCGACAGGGGAACCGGTTTTAAAAAAAGAAATTTGTATCGGGTGCGGTGTCTGCGCTTCCGCCTGTCCAAGCGATGCCCTGCAGATGGTCAGGCAAATTGATATTCCTGCGCCGCCTCGTAATAAGCCCGCCCAGCTGACCGAAATAGCCGTAAACAGGAAGCGCTTTTAAGCAAATGAGACAGTGCGGCAGTTAAACCAATGAAACCCCGGCTTTACATTTATCGAAACTGGAGGTAACAAACGATGCGCAAAGGATGCCCCTACGGCAGCCACCGGGTGGTTGAGCCCAAAGGATTGCTTCCCCAGCCGGCCTGGAAAATTGACAATAACATGGAAATATATGACAATGAAATCCTCATTGAGGTCGAGCTCTTAAATATCGATTCGGCCAGCTTTACCCAGATAGAAGAAGAAGCCGGGGGTGAAGATAACCGAATTGCTGAGATAGTAAACGGTGTTGTGGAAGAAAGAGGCAAACATCATAATCCGGTAACCGGTTCCGGGGGCATGCTTGTCGGTCGAGTAGAAAAAATTGGCAGCGAGCTGGAAGGGAAAATACCGCTCAAGGTCGGCCAAAGGCTGGCTACCCTGGTTTCCCTTTCTCTTACCCCCCTGCGAATCGACAAAGTCAAGGCAATTCATAAGGATACCGACCAGGTGGAAATTGAGGGAAAAGCGATCCTTTTTGAGAGCGGCATATATGCTGTTTTGCCTGAAGATATGAGCCAGAGACTTGCCCTGGCCGTGCTTGATGTAGCCGGTGCGCCGGCCCAGATTGCCAAGCTGGTCAAACCCGGCGATCGGGTGTTGATAATTGGGGCAGGCGGCAAGTCGGGATTGCTGTGCCTGCACGAGGCCAGGAAACGGGCCGGAATCACCGGGCAGGTAATCGGCATCGCACCGCGTGAAGCCAGCAGAAAAAGAGCCGAGTCGACCGGATATTGTGACGCGGTCTTAACCGCAGATGCCACTGATGCCCTTGAAGTAATGGAAAAAGTTAAGAAAGCCACCGGCGGTAGCATGGCCGATCTGACTATAAACTGCGTTAATATCAACAACACTGAACTGTCTTCGATTTTAGCCACCCGTTACGGCGGAGTAGTTTACTTTTTCAGCATGGCCACCAACTTTACCTCCGCCGCTTTAGGGGCGGAAGGGGTCGGTAAAGATGTTACGATGATTATCGGAAACGGGTATACCCGCGATCATGATGCGATAGCTTTAAATATCATGCGTGAGAGTCCTGTTTTGCGTGAAATATTTGAGGAACTATATGCCTAATCCAGGCTTTTAAGAGGTTTTCAAAAAAATCTATTGGTCTTAGGGTGGTGAAAATGAGCAAAACGATGCTGAAAATGCGTATTAGCGAAAGTGACTCACATTATGGGGGAGGTCTTGTTGATGGGGCACTGGTAGTAAAAATATTTGGCGATGTAGCCACAGAGTTGCTTATTCGTTCTGATGGGGACGAGGGCCTTTTTCTGGCTTATGATATGATTGAATTCAAAAACCCTGTTTATGCCGGGGATTATCTTGAGGTATGGGGTTGGATTGACCGGGCAGGGAAAACTTCACGCCATATGCAGTTCGAAGCTTACAAGGTTATTACCAATGCGAAAATAGAAGGACAACCTTCGGCTTGCAATGTGTTGCCTGAGCCGCTGCTTGTTGTTCGGGCTGCGGGAACCTGTGTGGTGCCCCAAAACCTCCAGCGGGGACGGCAAAAATATCAAAACAATGAACCCGGGAGTAATGATAATGGATAAACTGATTATTACCGCTGCTTTAACCGGGGCGGAAACCACCCGCGAGGACAACCCCAATCTTCCGCTTACTCCGGACGAGATTGCCGGGGCCGCTGTGGAAGCCTGCCGGGCGGGAGCTTCGATCATCCATCTCCACGTGCGGGACCGGGAAGGCAAGCCCACCCAATCCGGAGAAGTTTTCGGCGAGGTCATGGAGAAGATTAAAGCGCGCTGTTCAGCCATTCTGCAGGTATCCACCGGGGGAGCGGTAGGTATGAGCGCCGCAGAACGGTCCACCCCACTGCAGTTAAACCCTGAAATGGCTACGCTCACCACCGGCACGGTTAATTTTGGCGATGAAGTTTTTTCCAATCCAAGGCCGCTCGTGGAAGAACTGGCCGGGATAATGCAGAAGCGCGGTGTCAAACCCGAAGTGGAAGTCTTCGATGCCGGCATGATTGACAGCGCCCTGCGCCTGGTCAAAAAAGGACTGCTTCAAGAACCGCTGCATTTTGATTTTGTCATGGGAGTGCCGGGCGGTATCGCCGCCGATATCAGGAACCTGGTTTTCCTGGCGGAAAGTCTTCCTGCCGATTCCACCTGGACTGTAGCCGGAATCGGACGCCATGAACTGCCATTGGGGACCGCGGGTATTCTCATGGGCGGCCATGTCCGGGTGGGGTTTGAAGACAACATCTATTACGAAAAAGGTGTGCCGGCAGAAAGCAATGCCCAGCTCGTAGAACGCATCGTCAGGGTGGCGGAAATACACCAACGCGCGGTGGCCTCGCCGGACGAAGCCCGGCAGATTTTGGGGCTGGCCGGCCGGTAAGCTGCCGAAGGGAGAAAAAACCCTCTTTTGCTCCTAATCTTCTTCGAAAGTTTGCGGCCTTTCCAGGTAAAGCAGCAGTACCGAGATGTCCGCCGGAGTAACCCCTTCCATGCGTGAAGCCTGGCCTATCGTGGCCGGGCGAATTTTTTCCAGCTTCTGGCGGGCCTCACAGGACAGGCCTTTTACTTTACGGTAATCAAAACCAGGCGGGATCTTTTTTTCCTGCATCCGGGCCGCCTTCTCAACCGCCTGCTGCTGCTTGGCCAGGTAGCCGGCATACTTGATCCGGTTTTCCAGTTCGTTTGCAGTGCCCGGGGGCAGTTCGGGCAGTTCTCTTTGTTCCCACTCCAGGTAAGCGCGGTAATTTATTTCAGGGCGGCGGATCAATTCCAGGGCACTGATCGGCTGTCTGGGTGGTGACGATCCCCGTGCAGACAAGAAATTTTCTATCGCACTGCCGGGGTTGTGCCTGGTATGCTCCAGGCGGGCCAGTTCGGTTTCGATAAAGTTCTTTTTTTCCTGTGACAGACGATAGCGTTGATCGTCGATAAGCCCGATCTCACGGCTTTTTTCGCTTAAGCGCAGGTCGGCGTTGTCATGGCGCAAAAGCAGGCGGTGTTCACCCCGTGAAGTAAAGATGCGGTAAGGCTCCATCACTCCACGGGTGACCAGGTCGTCGATCATTACCCCGATATACGATTCGCTGCGCTTCAAGACCAGCGGTTCTTTTTCTTTTACCAGCCTTGCGGCATTGATCCCCGCCAGCAGGCCCTGGGCGGCCGCTTCCTCGTAGCCGGTGGTGCCGTTTATTTGACCGGCGAAAAAGAGACCTTTTATAGGCTTGGTTTCCAGGGTGAGGCTCAGCTGGGTGGGCGGGACGAAGTCATATTCGATGGCATATGCCGGGCGCATAATCTCCACATTTTCAAGACCCGGGATTGTCCTTAGCAGTTCCTCCTGAATTTCAGGCGGCAGGCCGGTGGATATGCCCTGCAGGTAGAGTTCGTCCGTTTCCAACCCCTCCGGTTCGATGAAAATCGGGTGGCGTTCCCGATCTGCAAAGCGCACAACTTTATCTTCAATTGAAGGGCAGTAACGGGGCCCGTGTCCGTTCATCAGGCCGCTGTAGCTGGGAGTAAGGTTTAAATTGTCCCGGATGATCCGGTGGGTGTCGACATTGGTATAGGTCATCCAGCAGGGAAGTTGTTCGGCCGGCGCTTCTTTGCTGAGAATGGAAAAACCTGCTGCGTCCGGGTCTCCGTGAACCGGTGCCAGATTGGAGAAATCGACACTGCGCCGGTATACGCGCGGTGGAGTATCGGTCCTGAAACGATCGAAGCTGATGCCCAGACTTTCCAGGCTTTTTGCCAGGTTGTACGAAGGGGTAAGGCTGCCCGGAGCGGCCGAATAGGAGCGTTGGCCAAGGTATATCTTTGAAGAGAGGTAAACACCGGTGCAGACCACGGCCGCTTTTGTCTCATAGCGGGCCCCGCTGCGCCCGCTTACTCTTTTTAAAAAGCCTTTTTCCGCCTCAATTGCTTCGGCCATATCTTCCCGGATATGCAGGTTCGGTTCCCGCTCCAGGGCCAGGCGCATTGATTTTTGGTAGCCGGATTTATCGACCTGGACTCGCAGGGCCTGCACAGCCGGCCCCTTGCCGGTGTTGAGCATTCGGGCCTGCAGCAGGTTCCGGTCGGCACAGCGGCTCATTTCACCGCCCAGTGCGTCGATTTCCTTGACCAGGTGGCCTTTGCCCGGGCCGCCCAGCGAAGGATTGCAGGCCATATAACCGA
>PUNU01000267.1 GCA_003551865.1 Syntrophomonadaceae bacterium | reverse complement strand
TGATTGAGACGCTGGTAGAGCTCGGCGCAGATGTCCGCTGGGCCAGCTGTAATATTTTTTCAACCCAGGACCATGCCGCCGCGGCAGTAGTAGTGGGTCCGCCGGAAAAAGGAGGGACCGTTGAAAATCCCAAAGGTGTACCGGTATTTGCCTGGAAAGGTGAAACCCTGGAAGAGTACTGGTGGTGCAATCTGCAGGCCCAAAACTGGCCCGGCGATTTAGGACCGCATCAGATCGTCGATGACGGCGGAGACGCCACTTTACTTCTGCACCGGGGTTATGAAGCCGAAGATAATCCATCCATATTAGATGAGCCCACATCAAACCGGGAACTGCAGATCGTTAACAAGACGTTGAAAGATAAACTGGCGGAAAATCCCAGTTTTTGGCACTCCATTGTATCCGAAAACCGCGGTGTCAGCGAAGAAACCACGACCGGTGTCAACCGACTGTATCAAATGGAAGAGAGCGGCAAACTTTTAATCCCGGCCATCAATGTCAATGATTCGGTAACCAAGGCCAAGTTTGACAACATTTACGGCTGCCGCGAAAGCTTGATAGACGGCATCAAGCGGGCCACCGATGTTATGATAGCCGGCAAGACAGCATTTGTAGCCGGTTTTGGCGATGTAGGGAAAGGTTCAGCCGAAGCACTGGCTGCTTTCAAAGCCCGCGTGCTGGTTTCGGAAGTGGATCCAATATGCGCCCTGCAGGCGGCAATGGCCGGTTACTCCGTGGTAACCATAGAAGACGCCCTCCCATATGCCGATATTTACGTTACCGCCACCGGAAACAAAGATGTAATCAGGGTCGAGCATATGGAGAAAATGAAAGACCAGGCCATTGTATGCAATATCGGACATTTTGATAACGAAATCCAGGTTAATAAACTGGAAGAATATCCGGGTATTAAAAAAGAAACCATTAAGCCGCAGGTGGATCAATATATATTCCCCGACGGGCACAGTATTATTTTGCTGGCCGAAGGACGCCTGGTTAACCTGGGCTGTGCTACCGGCCATCCGAGTTTTGTCATGTCCAACAGCTTCACCAACCAGGTTATGGCCCAGCTCGATCTTGCCGAGAATGATCGTGAGAACAAAGTCTACCGCCTGCCAAAAGAACTTGATGAAGAAGTGGCCCTCCTGCACCTCGAAAAAATTGGTGTCAAGCTGACCAAAATGGACAAGGAACAGGCCGAATATACCGGTTACAAGCCGGAAGGTCCGTTTAAGCCCGACCATTATCGCTATTAAGCAGGTTTGACACTGATAACTGCGGGTCAACCCGCGGTATAAGCGGAAGCCGGGGCTCAAAAACCCCGGCTTTCTAAGTAAGTGCTGGCATTACAGCGCAACTTTAGCTTACATCATTGCCCGCTATGCCATAGGAAACGGTTCCATCGTCTTCCATAATAGAAGTCAGAGGTTAGAACCCAGATTTGTAGGAACGCTCGAACCGTTCCCATGGCACCGCTAATTCCCGGATTATTGCGCTGTAGTACCAGTGCCCTGTCAATCAAGGTTGTTCTGTTTTTAATGCGCAGATGCTACAAGCCGGTGCTCACGGATCGGTCGCCCGGAATTGACAGGACATTAGTTATATTGGCGCTACTCCCGCAGGCGCCCGGCCCTGCGGTTGGCTTCGTAATATATTTTCTCTTCGTCAAGGGTCAGGCAGGTGCCGTTTTCCACCACAATTTTACCGTCGATTATAACCGTATCAACATCGCCGGCGGAAGCGGAATAAACTATGTTTGCTACCGGGTTGTCACGCGGTTGAAGGTGAGGCTTTTGAAAATCCAGTATGGCCAGATCCGCCTTGGCACCGGCTTTTAAAACGCCGATATTGTCCATATTAATCGCCCGCGCTCCTCCACTGGTAGCGGCTGCCAGCGCTTCCTCGGCGGTTACGTAAGTGGGCTGCTCATTAAATCCTTTTTGCAGGAGGCTGGCAAGCCTTATTTCTTCAAACATGTCCAGGTTATTATTGCTGGCCGGGCCGTCAGTGCCCAGCCCTACCCTGGCATCTTTGTCAATCAGTTTTTTCAAAGGGGCCACCCCGTTGGCCAGTTTAAGGTTGCTGCCGGGGTTGTGGGCGATTCCGACAGCGTTGGATACCAGTATGTCGATATCTTCATCGGTAATATGCACGCAGTGCGCCGCCAGCACAGGCCTTTCAAACATTCCGATTTCCTCCATTAAAGCCACCGGAGTTTTTTTGTACCTTTCCAGGGAATCCTGCACTTCATGCCGTGATTCCGAAAGGTGGATATGGATCAGCGTATTTAGTTTCTCGGTTTCCTTTAAAACTGTTTGCAAAAAATCAGGCGGGCAGGTATAAGTTGCATGAGGGCCTAGTATGGTGGTAATTCTCCCGTTTGTCCCGTCTTCCCAGTTTTCTATGAATTTTATGGCATCCTCCAGGCTGTTGTATCCTCTACTGCTGTTTGCGCCAATAAATACCTGGGAAAGCATGGCCCTGATTCCGCTGTCCACGCAGGCGCGGGCTGTTTCCTCCATAAAATAGTACATATCAACGAAGGTGGTGGTTCCACCGCGCAGCATTTCCAGCAAGGCCAGCGATGTGCCCCAAAAAACATCATCCGGTGTCAGTTTTGCTTCGGCCGGAAAAATTTTCTCTTCAAGCCACTGCATCAAGGGGTAATCATCTGCATAGCTGCGAAACAAACTCATCGCTGCATGGTTATGGGTATTTACCAGGCCGGGGATTACAACTTTCCCTTTACCGGAAATAGTCCTGGTAGCATCATCAGGGGCTTTCAGATCCTTGCCAATCGCCTTGATAATATCGTTTTCAATTAAAATATTGCCAGGATCCAAAATTTCATTTTTTTCATTCATGGTAACCACAGTTGCATCTTTAATCAATATCTTGGCAGTCACAGGTACCCTCCTTCGGTATTATTGGGATAGATTATTTATGTTCGTATAAAAAAGCTCGGGAGACACCCGGCCTTTCGATAAATTTGGATTATCCCGAAGCGGTTGATATTGCTTGTAAGATCCCCTGATGCCGTGCGTGTTTAAGGTGAATATCGAAAACCGCCCGGCAGCTGCAGTCGCAACGGCAAAAAAATATCGCCCACTTTATTTTAACAAAATTTATAGAGAGTGTCGAGAATATTGCCTCTCGCACATCCAGAGATGGAAATCGTAACGTTGACCAATTATAACCCGCACCCGCAGTAGTATCTCGGCAACCCTGCCGGCATTTACCGCCCGGCTCCGCCTTGGACTCAGGTTAAGGAGACAACACATAAAAGAGGGTTATCGCTTTTTGGCAAGAAGTAAACAGCCAAAATATAAATATTTGCCTGAAGGGAGATAACAAATGAAGTGCCCATTGAGAGTCAATTCGGAAGGAACTGCCCTGGAATGCTACAGGGAAGAATGCGCCTGGTGGATAGAGGACGCATTCGAAACCGACACGGATGAAATCGGTGCATGCGCTGTGCTTGACATCGCGGTAAACGGGATCCATGTTTATGTAGAAGAAGGCGAATAAGCTGGAGGACATTTACCAAACATAAAGAAAGGACGGGGCTTGATTTTTCCCGTCCTTTCGGTGTTTTTTGGTGGTGAGCCATCCAGGGATCGAACCTGGGACACCCTGATTAAAAGTCAGGTGCTCTACCAACTGAGCTAATGGCCCTTGCTGTGGTGGAGAGGACTGGATTCGAACCAGTGAAGGCGAACGCCAGCAGATTTACAGTCTGCCCCCTTTGGCCAACTTGGGTACCTCTCCACTTTTTTATCCGCCAAAGGACTTCGGCCCTGTGCCAAACATACATCCTTTAGTCAAAGCATATTCTATAAAAGTTTTCTCAAGTTGTCAAGACGGGGTTTTCACTGTATTTTCCAAAAGGCCTTTTAATATAAAATCAAATGCCTCTTTGGCAATATGATCATCGCTGTAACGCGAATCGATCATCACCCGGTAGGAATATGTTTCCAAAATAGAAAAGAGAACAAACCCAATAATTTCACTTTCAAGAGGACGAAATAATCCTTTTTCAATTCCACGTTCAATGTCCTTTATTAATGGATCTACCCAGTATTGGCGCAAAATTGATGTAACCCTTTTCTGTTCCTGTTCTTCCTCATGGCGCAGGGTTTCTTTAATTAAATGAAAGATAGTAATAAGCTCCGAGGTAAGTGACATAGCGGCAAGACCGCGCATTTCTATCCTTTTCAACGGATCAGTTTCGTTTTTAATTTGTTCCAGTGTATTGCTGGCAAAAGATTGAACAATGTTATCGAGACAGGCAAAGTAAAGATCTTTTTTATTTCGAAAATAGTAATACAAAGCGGGTTTGGTGATACCGACTCTGCTAACAATTTCAGATATTGAAGCGTTGCGATAGCCTTTGTCCAAAAAAACCGAAGAGGCTTTCTCTACTATCTCTTGCCTGGTCGTGGAATCCTGGTAACCGCTCATCCTCCGGTGACTTTTGCTCTTCATTCTGCTGGCTTCTTTTTCCCACAATTCCACAGTATAAGAAAGAGGGGTGCCCATCTCCTTACATTCTTTAATAAACATAAGTCTATCAAGGTGGCTCTTATCATAATAAGCCTGATTACCTTTTTTGCTCAGCGGAGGGTGAAGATATTGCCTGCGCAAATAATAGTGAATTAATTCCTTTTTAATGCCGGATCGCCTGGCCAGTTCACCTATTCGCATTACCGATAGCTCTGTTTTCAATTCACAACACCCCGGGTTATTTACATTACACGGTATTTACACGTGTTTACATGCTTTTATCATATATTACTTCAAAACAAATCAAAAATAAAGGGCTAAATTTATTATTTTGAATATGGTAAATATATTGATTAAACTGAATAAATATACTAAACTAACCGTAATAAAAAATGCACTGGTTGTCAATAAAAAGTTATCAGCTTTCATGAACAACTGTGCGTAAACACGATAGGGGGAATATTAATGGGTTTGGCCTCACCGGAACAATACAGGGAACGTTTAAAATCAATGCGCAGTAATGTATACATGGGTGGTAGCTTAATCGAAAGAACCGATTCTCGACTGCAGCCGGGAATTAATTTAATCGAGCAAACCTTTCGTTGGGCGCAGGAACCTGAGTTGGAAAGTCTGCTGACGGCAACATCTCATCTTACCGGCGAGAAAATCAACCGTTTCTGCCATATCCACCGCAGCAGCGACGACCTGTTAAAGAAACAAGAAATGACCCGCAAGATCTGTCAGAAAGTGGGCGGTTGCATGCAGCGCTGCATGGGCATAGACGCTCTAAACGGTCTTTCCGTTGTTACCAAGGAAGCAGACGATGCCATGGGAACTGAATACCACCAACGCCTGGAAGAGTTTTTAAAGTATTTTCAAAAAAATGATCTTGTCGGCAATTGCGCCCAGAGTGATGTTAAAGGAGACCGTTCTCTGCGTCCTCATCAGCAGGGTGATCCTGATCTGTATCTGCGGGTTGTGGAAAAAAAGAAGGACGGAATCGTAGTCAGGGGATGCAAAGCTCATAATTCGGGAGCACCGTTTTGTGATGAAATCATTGCAGTCCCGACTCGCTTGATGACCGAACAGGACAGTGACTGGTCGGTTGCTTTTGCCATCCCGGCGGACACCAAGGGGGTAAAACAAATTGTCCGTTTTACCACTCCTCGAGAGCGCAAATACCTGAAAACTCCGATGCATCAATACGGTATTGCTGATTCAATGACTGTATTTGACGATGTGTTTGTTCCCTGGGACCGGGTTTTTTTATGTGGGGAGCCTCTTTTCGCCGGCATGGCCGCCGCAATGTTTGCCACCTACCATCGGCACAGTTACAGCGGGTGTAAGCCGGCGGTTACCGACATAATGATGGGTGCGGCCAGCCTGGTCGCTGATTATAACGGCGTTGCCGATGCCTCGCATGTCAAAGACAAACTGTCTGACTTGATCACGGTTGCCGAATTATGTTACAGCGCCGGAATCGCCGCGGCGGTAAAATCGACAAAGTCCTCGTCCGGTACATACATTCCCGATATTGTCTACACTAATGTTTCCCGCTATCATGCAGGCATGAATATCTACCATGAATATGAAATCCTGGCCGACCTGGCTGGTGGACTGCCGGCTACATTACCCTATGAAGACGATTTCTTTTCTCCCAATACAAAAGAGCACCTCGAAAAATATATTATGCGGCGCAGTGGAGTTTCCGCTGAAGAACAGCATCGCTGCTTTCGTTTTTTATCCGACATGCTTTGTTCGTCTCTCTCCGGAATGGCCCAGGTTGGCGGCTTGCATGGTGGAGGATCGCCAATTATGGAAAAAATAGCTATTCGTAACCAGTACGACCTGGAGGAGAAGAAGAATATTGTTAAACGCCTTGCGGGTATTGAGGGTTAAATTAACAAAGAAGTTTTGGGGCCTTGAAGAGAAAAGGGAGCTTAATCCCCAAGCTTGACTCAAAATTAGGAGGAATTTTTATGAACGCAAAGACTATTCCAGAATTGTTTTGGGACCGGGTTGAAAGCAGTGGAGAGGGAACAATCGCACTGCGCTGTTTTGACGAAGACGAGGTGCAAGAATATTCCTGGCATGAATACGGTGAGCGAGCAGCCTTAACCGCACTGGGTTTTATAGAGCTTGGTCTAAAACCTAAAGAAGCTGTTGCAATAATCGGGGGAAACCGCCATGAATGGTTGGAAGCGGATCTGGGGGTAATCTGTGCCGGAGGGGTATCTGTCCCTATTTATGTGACACTTCCTCCAGAGCAAATCCGCTATATTATCAATCATTCTCAATCCAAATTTATCATAGTGGAAAACGCAGCATTGCTGGATGTTATCTTAAATATCAAAAGTGATCTGCCACAGCTGGAGAAAATCATTGTCATGGAGAATGTAAACAGTGCAGACCAAGCAGTACTAACACTCGATAATGTCAGGCATCTCGGTGAAAAACGGAGCAGGGACGAATTAAAAGAAATTGCAAGCAGCATTTCTCCGGAAGATATTTTCACGATCGTTTACACATCGGGCACTACCGGTTACCCCAAGGGAGCGATGATTTCTCACCACAATATGCTTTCCGCAATCAAGCACCTGATCGACACCGTTGGCGTGGCTGAAGACGGAGAAGAGTACAACCTTTCCTTTTTACCCCTGGCCCATATCGCCGAACGAATGCTGAGCTGCTTTATTTCCGTATACCTTGGCGCCACCACCTGTTTCGGCAAAGGCCTGGAGACGTTACCCGAGGACCTAAAAAAAACCAGGCCGACTATTTTCTTTGCTGTTCCCAGGTTATATGAAAAATTTTATGAAGGAATACAATCAAGGCTTGAAAACATGCCGGGTTTTAAAGGCAAACTGGCTCGCTGGGCAACAAAAGTCGGCGGGGAGCGGGTAGGCTGTGAGCAATCCGGGCAAAGCGTACCACTTTCTGTGAAAACAAAATATGGCCTGGCCCAAAAATTGGTATTCAGTAAGCTTAAAGAAGCTATCGGGTTTGATCGGATCAGGGTGCTCGCTTCCGGAGCAGCCCCGATCAAAAAGGAAATTCTCGAGTTTTTCCATGCAATCGATATCCCGGTTCGAGAAATATACGGACAGACCGAAACCTGTGCTGTTACCACCATTCACCGTTCAGATCGCATTAAGCTGGGTAATGTGGGGCAGCCTTTTCCCGGGATTGAACTTAAAATAGCAGAAGACGGTGAAATACTGATCAGGGGCAGTAATGTTTTTAAAGGTTATTTTAACGATCCTGAAGCTACAGCAGAAAGTTTCGATGGTGAATGGTTTCACACCGGGGATATTGGTCTACTGGATGAAGAAGGATACCTCACCATCACTGATCGTAAAAAGGATCTAATTATAACTGCAGGCGGTAAAAATATTGCCCCACAGCCTATCGAAAACTTGATAAAGTCAAATGAGCTTATCAGCAATGCCGTAGTAATTGGTGACAGACGTCCATACTTAACGGCAATTTTTACCCTGGACCAGGAAGCGCTGATCTCCTGGGCCGATCAGAAAGAAATACAGTATCAAAACTTTGAAGAACTTGCATCGCTGCCTGAAGTTAAAGATACATTGGAAACTATAATTTCTGAAATTAACACTCTGTTGGGACGGTACGAAACTATAAAGAAATGGACTGTTCTGCCCCAGGACTTCACGATCGAATCCGGAGAACTGACACCGACTCTAAAAGTTAAACGTCACGTTGTTAACAGGAACTACGCACAATTGATTGATAATTTATATCAAACCGATATGAATCAAACGACTTCATAGTTGAGGGGCTGGGTAAATGTATTGCGTTAAATGTGGTGCCGAAAATGTCACCGAGGCAAAATTCTGCTTCGCCTGTGGGGCCAAAATCGAAGAGCAAAAAGCTCAAGGTAATGAGATCAAAGAACAACAAGAGACCGGCTTTAAAGCTACCGCTTCAATGGATGAAGAATTGCATTCGGGTAAAGTGGTAATGCAGAGGCACGCAAGCGCTATTGTAGATAGTTGGGAGGCTTATCGCGTGTTTATCGATGACCGGGAGGTTGGGAAAATTAAAAAAGGCCGGCGCGAAGCCTTTCCAGTTAAACCCGGTAAGCACGTTGTTCAGCTGCGGAAGGACTGGATGAAAAGCAGGCCGCTGCAAATAAATGTTCCTGAGGGCGGCATGGTCAATTTGTTTTGTGAACCCCACGGGAAGCCTTTACATTATCTTTTCCTAATGTTTTTCCAACCGGGTAATTACATCGGACTCCGCCAGATCAATGAATAAACAGCTTACCCGCCAGGCAAAAATCAGCGCCCTATGAGTTGGCTGATGCCCTGTCAATTAAGTTTGTTCTGTTTTTAATTTGCTTTTATGACAAGCCGGCACTCAACCCCTTAACAAAGCGCTTATGATATTTTCTGGCTTCTTGCCGTAAGCATAGCCCGCTGAGTGCCGGGGGCGGGCCGGCCTGCGGCGCGCTTTATATGGAGCACGCGGGCCGTCCGCGTGTTTGAAACCCACACAGTATTCTGCCCCAAAAACCTTCTTTTCAAGCATCAGGCCAACACTATGCGAAGGCAGAAAAACATTTAACAAGCCCTCCTTGTATGGGGCTCTTTAATGGTGGTTCACGCTGCCATTATAACCCGCGTGCTGCAAAGCGGGACCGGCATTTCCATTATGTCTATAAAAGGTTTGTTAAAGTGCTGAGTGCCAGGTAAAGAGTTGTTGTGATAATGTAACTACTCAGGCCTAAACCGCTATGCCATAGGGGACGGTTCCATCGTTTTCCCTTCGGCCTTCGCTGCGCTTCGGAACGCTCGAACCGTCCCCATGGCACAGCTTTTCACTAGTAAATTCCCAAAGTAAGTTCCACAGTGGACGAAGGTGTAGCATTTAGTCTGGGAAGTTATTTTGGTAGAATTAAGTCTGGGAAATTTTCCTTTAATCCAAAGGAAGAAGGAAATAGAAAATGACAGACTTATATTCAACAAAGTTCAAGCAT
>PUNU01000142.1 GCA_003551865.1 Syntrophomonadaceae bacterium | reverse complement strand
TCGGGATCATTGTGGGGCCCGGGTTTGCCGGTTTTTTAGCCGGGATATCTTTGCCTCTGCCCTTTTTTGTCGCCGCCGGGTTTTGCCTGCTGACCTGTTTTACTATCCTGGTTATGCTTCCTGAATCCCTGCCCAAAGAAAGCAGGTCTGAGGTGATCGAAAAGATCACCCTGCTGGAAGTTAAAGGCGTTTGGCGGGCCCTTTCTACCCCGATCGCTATGGCCCTGGTTATCGCATTTGCCATCAACTTCGGCAAATCAAATTTCACCGGTGCCTACGCTCTCTATGCCGCCGGACGTTTTGGTTTCGGTGCGGAGGAGGTGGGTTCAGTTTTAATGGTGACCGGCCTGATCTATGCCGTGGCCCAGGGTGTTTTGGTCGGGCCGCTGACCCGCAGGATGGGCGAGGGCGGTGTGATCAAAATGTCTCTCATCGGCAGTGCCCTTGGATTTTTGGCCATGCTGCTGGCGGTGGATTATATCAGCATGCTGGTAACAGTGGGGCTGTTTAATATATTTAATGCTCTTCTCAAACCTTCCACCATGGCCCTGATTTCCAAGAAGGCAACCATTACCCAGGGTTCGGCAATGGGCGTTGCCGAAGCCTACATGAGCCTGGGAAGGATGGTTGGGCCCCTGTGGGCGGGCTATATGCTTGAAGTCAATATCAATTACCCTTACATCAGCGGGGCGCTGTTTTTTGCTGTAATGTTTCTGATCAGTATGGTATGGAAGGACAGGCTGGCCCCGGAGCAGACAGACACAGACGGTCGAATGTCCAACGGTTGCCAGACCTGAAGGGGATAGGTTACTATTGTACAAAACAGGGGACGGTTCTCTGTTTGATCATTGCTCAAACAGAGAACCGTCCCCTGTTTGCTCTTCTACCGGGAATCGATCAGCACTTTCAGCGGACTGCCGGTTTTGCAATAACCAAATGCTTCGAGGCATTGGGCAAACTCGTAGGTTTTAGAGATCAACGGTTTTACGTCAATTAACCTGTTCTCCAGGGCCCGCAGAGCGGGAGCAAAAGGCCCGCACCGCGAGCCCACCAGAGTTATTTCATCCACCACCAGCGGGGTAAGGTTTAGCTCCCCGGGCTCCTTGACGGTGCTTTTCATAACTAAAGTGCCCCTGGGCCGGACCAGCGCACCGGCCAACTCAAAGCCGCCGTGACTGCCTGTGGCTTCCACCACGATATCAAATTTTTTTGCGCAGTCCAGTGCTTCCACGGTGACGGTTTTTACATTTTGCTCCGCGGCGATCGCCAGCTTTTCCCGGTGTTTACCCACCAGGGTCAAATCGGCCTGGGTGAGATTTAAGGCCAGGGCGGACAGTATACCCAGCCTGCCGTCGCCGAGCACGGCGATCTTTGCCCGTGGCTTGATGTGGACCTGCTCTGCAATTTCAAAAGCGGAGGCCAGGGGCTCAGTAAAGACGGCCTCTTCGTCGCTAACATTGTCCGGCACCCGGTGGAGGTTGCCAACGGGCAGGGTGGTATATTCGGCCAGGCAGCCGTCCCTGCCGTCGATGCCCAGGGTGGTGCGCTGCGGGCAGTGCGCTTCCAGGCCGCTTAAACAGGCGGCACAATTTTTGCAACCGCAGTTAATTTCGCCCACCACCCTTTTTCCGACAAGCGAGCGGTCATCGCCGTTTATCTCCTCGACCACTCCGCAGAACTCGTGCCCGGGGATTCCTTCGAAACCCATATAGCCTTTTAAAATTTCCAGGTCGGTTCTGCATATACCGGCCACAGTTACTCGAATTAAGGCTTCCCCTTTTGGCGGGGAAGGCCGGGCATAATCCTCGAGTATAGTTAGTTCACCTTTAAAATACAGTGCCTTGATTGTAGCCACACTCCCTCCGCGATTCCTCAAACAGGGGACGGTTCTCTGTTTGATTTTCCCAAACAAAGAACCGTCCCCTGTTTGTCCCCTGTTTGGAGAGAACCGTCACCTAGACCCCGTAAACGTCCCCTAAACCCCGGTGTTTTGTTCTTTTTACCCGGCAGGCCCGTAGTGGGGCAGCAGGTACTTTTCCCGCTCTTGCTTGAAATTCTCGATCGACGGTGCGAAGCGCTTTTCTATTTCCTGCGGACTTAGCTCCTGCTCCAGGAACCTTCCCATTTTGGCGGTGCCCATGATCTTATCGAACATGACAATGGTTTCGTTGCTTTTGGGTACAGTGAAATCGCCGAGATTGAAGGCATAGGCCAGCACATAAATGCCGGTCCGGGCCGGGTTGAAGCTTGCAAAGTCGGTTATTTTTAGCCTCACACCCCCGGCTTTGCCTCTTTGCTCAGGAATAAATTCGACCCCGGCAAGGCCGCTGTCATTTAACAGCGCGGCAAACCTGTTCTTGTCGAGTCCATTGCCGCCGACCCACTTAAAGGTGTCGGCCTGAAAGACCCCGGTCCCTTCGCCCAGGCCGGTGGCCATGTAGCCGAAGGCGGCCTCCAAATCGGGGATGTTCGGGGAAGTCTGCACCCACGAAAGGCCGGTATCCGCATAGAGCATCGTCCTATAATAGCCCTCCATCGGCACTACAGTAAGCTCCGCCCCTATACTGCGGTTAAAATAGTGGGACAGTTCACCTACGGTCATACCGTGGGCCATCGGCAGGATATCCACCCCCACAAAAGATATGAACCTTTCTTCCATTACCGGGCCGTCCACGGTCGTCCCGCCCAGGGGGTTGGGGCGATCCAAAACCACGACGGGCAGGCCGTGCTTTTCGGCTGCCACCATGCAGTAGTTGAGGGTGGAAATATAGGTGTAGGAGCGGGCCCCGATATCCTGGATATCGTAGAGAAGGATGTCTATTCCTTTTAACATTTCCCCGGTAGGCATTCTTGTTTGACCGTAGAGGCTGTAAACGGGGATACCCATTTCTTCGTGGACATAGGATTCCACATATTCTCCAGCCTTCGCCGTGCCGTCAAGGCCGTGCTCGGGGGCGTAGAGAGCGGCCAGTTCGATATCATCCGCCTCATGTAAAATGCGCATGGTGCTTTGGTCCCGGCTGTTTACCCCGCTCTGGTTGGTTACCAGGCCCACCTGTTTCCCTTCTACCAGGTAACGTTTTCTTTCCAGCAGCACTTCACTGCCCAGCTTAAAGGTGTCTTCGAAGCTATCGCGCAAACCCAGGACAAACTGCATGATTCCGATTGCATCACGGACATCGATTACCCCGTCGCCGTTGACATCAGCCGCCTCGGCTTCCCTGCCGGTTAAAGTGCGGGTCTCCAAAATGTGGTGCATCACCATTACCACATCGTTTACGTCAACCCGGCCGTTTCCCGTCACGTCACCGGCAAGCGGCTCCGGGGCGCTGACCGCCCCGGAAAGGGAAGCAATAACGATAAACGGCACAATTAAAAGAGCTGCAATTCTTTTTACTGCGGGTTTAGCCCGGCAGGCCTTTAATTTATAGCGCATGGCAATCTCTCGCTTTTCGGTTGGTAAAAGCGGCAGGCGGCAGGGATCCGGTTTTCAGGAAAAGCTTGAGCGGCCTGTGCTTTTTCTAGTATTCTACCTAGGGAATATGAAAATGGCAACTTTTTTAAAATACCCCCGGGTCGCCTGTTTGTCTAAAATTGCCAGTCCGCGCCTTTCCACCGGCAAGAAGCGCCCTTTTAGTTCGCTTAATTATGGTAGAATGAAAAAAACTGCACTTAAGGCAAACCGGTGAGGTAACGATTGATTGGAAAGTATCGACGAAAAAATTGCCAAGATCAGAGGCAAAATTGAGGACGTTAAAAAGCGCCGGCCCTTTCATTCCGCTAAACCGGAGCTTTTTCAGGAGCTGGAAGATCTGGAGCTGGAACTCGAAGTGCTGTTAAAACAAAAAAGAGCAAAGAACAGCAGCCCTGATCGAAACTGAAGGCGGCAGGCAAAACGAAAGGAGAGAACGCAATGAAGCGCTGGCTTTTAAAAACCGAACCCGGTGAATACAGCTACAAAGACCTGGAAAAAGAAGAGGTTGCCGTATGGGACGGGGTCAAGGCTCCCGCCGCCTTGAAAAACCTGCGTGAGATGAAGAGCGGAGACGAAGTTTTGATCTACCACACCGGGAAAGAAAAAGCCGTGGTGGGTACGGGCAGGGTGGTTAAGGAGGCTTATCCCGACCCGGAAAAAGAAAACGATCGCTACGTGGTAGTTGAAGTGGCCGTGGGCAAACCGCTCAACCGGCCGGTCAGCCTGGCCGTTATAAAAGAGTCAAACCTTTTTCCCGATTGGGAACTGGTAAAACAGCCCCGCCTGTCGGTGGTGCCTGTCAGCGAGGAGCAGTGGGAAAAGATCATCGATTGGGGCGGGTAGAATAAACTTTTTCTTTGGGTGGTTTTACCTGTCGAGCACCCTGTCGGCCCGCTCGATGGGCAGGAAGTTCAGCGGCAAAAATGTGTAGATAATTAAGCCCAGCAGTAAAAGCTGTACGTAGCGCGGGGACACCGGGCGGCCTTCCGCGTCGGTAAAGACATGCTCCAGGGCCCTGTAGAAGGTGCTTTTTGCCTGGCAGTCACGCCACTTTTGCATAATCTCCAGGAGTTCATCGTTCAGCCGGGATTGAGTTTCCTTTCCTGCTTTTTTCTTGCCGGCCTTAAACCTGCCGCCGGTGAGGTCTACTGCGTGCCACTTGAGCTCTGTCACCTCTCTGGCGGTTAAGTCGAAATCGTACATCAACCAGAGCATGGCCAGGTTCCTCAGCCCGGTGAAATAACGCCGGCAGGGCGGTTTTGAAAGGTCTACCGGCCCTTCCGGATCGGTTTTGCCGCGAAACTTCATTATAACCCTTCCAATCTTACAAACTGTTATTTCATTGAGCGGGATAATGCGGGCCGGGTTCTACGGTATGTTTTGTGAGGTTATTGTAAGTGTTCAAATCCTTCATTTATTGTTCAAATAACTGTCTTGCTTAATAAAAGCGTATCAGAAAACTGAAGAGAGGTAAAGCAAACAATAATGTTGCCCGGCGGTTTGCCGTTAAACGGCGGCTAAATGGCGCAACTACCTATTTCCGGCCGTATTAATATTGCCATTTGTGTTTTAGATTTTTCTCTAAGTTGTTTCTTTGTTACTGCTCAGGCATGGGCTACGAAGTCAGCCGAGCCAAGTTCTTTGAAAACCGGAAAAAATACTAAAAACAGGTCTCAATTACCATATAATGTCTGTACATTTTTGCCCTTTTTAAATTAATTGTTCTAAACTTAAATACCAAGGAGGTGCAAAGTTGGCATCAGCAGCTTAAAATTTGCGGATACAGAAGATGAAGAAGGGGAGGCTTACAATTTGGGTGAGCTCGTGCTCCCTTTATTTCTTATCCACCCCTTTACTTACTCTCCATCAACTGGGTCTTTCTGCGGGCGGCAAGAATAAAGCCGGTAGCGATAATCCGCAGCGCTATGGCCAGCAGCAGGGCCAGGATATAGCCACCGGTAATATCGCGCAGCTGGGCGTAAGCTATCGGACCCAGGGTGATACCCAGGCCCACGGAAAAAGAATTCATGACGTTCATTAGCTTTCCGATATGCTTTCGGCCAAAAACATAAGGGACTATTATAAAGTGGACGGCCGGTTCCCCACCGAACAAGAAGTAAAGGATAAAACCGAGTACAAATACCATTGCCAGGTACTCATATCCCAGGTAAAAAACTCCGATCAGGAGGGCGGAAGATACATAGACAAGAGGAATGGAGTTCCAGGGTCCCACGATTTTGTCGGTTATAACTCCCCAGGAAAAAGCTCCCAGCACATTGGCAACCCCCGTTAGCGAAAGAAACAGGGGCACCACCGAGGCCGCTATATATTTCCTGCCGTAGCCTCCCGCCAGCAAGCCTTCTTCGACGATCATGGAAGCATTCTGGGCAAACCCCATGAACCCGAAAGACGCGGTGATAAAACAGATCATAAGGAACCAGAACCGCGTGTCTTTGACTGCTTCGCCCAGGGTATAGTGCTTTTCGGCGCCGGCTTCCGCGGCACCGGGCTGCGCCTCATCTTCAGCTTCTACCGGTTTCCAGTCGGGTGGTGGCACCTTCCAAAACAGGACGCCGATCATGATAATCAGCACGAAGCCCACCAGGCCGGTGATGATAAAAACAGGGGCGGTAAAACCAAGGCTTGTTATCAGGACCCCGATAACCGGGGCCATAACCACGCTGCCGGCCGCGTGGCCCGACACGGCTACTCCCATGGAGGTCCCGATTTTATCCGGGAACCACCTGGCCACGGTAGACGGGAAAGTTCCGAAGAAAAAACCCATTCCCAAGCCGACGGTGAAACTGCCGCCATACCAAAAGTACCTGCCAGAAGCCCAGTCCTCGCAATTCATCATTGCAGAAAGGATTATAAATCCCGCCAAAAAAACCACCCCAGCCAGGCCAAGCGGCGGCTTGGGGCCGTACCTGTCGAAAAGGGCGCCGGCCAGGGGAGGAGCTATTACCATGGTTCCCAGCCCGACAAACGATGAAGCCAGAGCTATGGGGGATACTGTTTCCAATCCAAACAGGTCGCGCACGTAAGGAAAAAACATGCTCCATAAAAAGATCAGCGAAACCCCGCAGGCTATAACAAATGAGCTGATCGGGTAGAACCACCTGTGCCGTGCACTGACCCCACTGTCCAACTTCAGCATACCATCACTGCTCCTTTATCTGGTTAAACTCATCAGAAATTATTTATCAAAAAGACGTGCTTAATTTTGTCCTTTCAGCAGTTGTTTGCAGAGGGTGACCCCTGCATCGCCTTCGGTGACCCAGTAATTAGTGCCCACCATCTTTGCTATTTGCTGATCAACTTGGTTTCCACCGATAATAATATGAGGCTGTTGGGACCAGCCTGCGATTTCAGTCCTGAGCAGGCTGATTATTTCCTTTAAGCTGTCGTATGCGGCGGAAATCAGGGCGGAAAGGCCAATGATGCCCGATTTTATCTTTACAGCCTCGGAAACAAACTTTTCCGGGGCGTATTAACACCCAGGTTTGTAGACGGTTACTCCATGGCAGGTCATAAACATTTTGAATATATTTTTACTTATGTTTTTATATAAAAATCACAGCCTGACCGGGAATGGAAGTGTAAATTGATACTTATATATATAACTGTATAACATAAGCAGACTTACGACAATACTTTTATATATATTATTTGCCATCAACCTGGAGGTGATTCCCGGCAGGCTGAAGCAACCCCACAAAATCAATTAAACAGGAGGTTGCCATGCAAGAAAAACTTTTTCATGCCATTGTCGAGATGAAGGAAGATGAAGCCCTGGCCCCGGCCAGGGAAGAACTGAAAGGCGGCAAAGACCCGCTGGCCTCCGCCGTTTTAACCCTGGACGAGATCGATTCCCTGGCCGCCGAGCTGTGACGGGCCCACGCAGAGCATCTCACTTACTTTAATGAGGAGGGGCGGTTTTGATACTGGTCACCGGAGGAGCGGGATACATCGGCAGCCAAGTGGTAAAAGCCCTGGTGGAAAACGGTTACCGCACCGTGGTAGTTGACGATTTAAGCACCGGCCACCGCTCGGCCCTGCCCCCGGAAGTTCCCTTTTACCGGGTCGATCTCCTGCTGGCGGAAGATTTAAACCGCGTCCTGGAAGAAACCCGCCCGGAAGCGGTAATCCACTTTGCGGCATAAAGTATCAAGTGCCGGGATGCTCTATCTATAAGCCCCGTCAGTCTATTTCTTCAACCGTATACCCGCCGGCGGGCAATGTTGTATATATGCAGGGTTCTTTTTCCAGCTTCCCGCGGGTGCCTTCCGCAATCCGCCGCCGCCCGGAGAAACCGGGCTATTCTACCACTATACAGGCATCCTTTTCTACTTTAAGACGGGCGGAATCTGAGAGCAACCTTTTTTCACGGTAAAGGGAAAAAAACAGCAGGCTGAGGAAACAGAAGCCTACTCCGGCCGGCCCGGTCAGTCTCGCACCTTTGGGAGGGAGGGAAAAATATACCGGGTAGTTGATGATTATGCCGATTACCAGCGCCTATCCGAACTGTCCTACAGCGTAAGCGTCAGAATGAAGTCAATCGGCGGGTCACCGGGGCTCTTCGACGATCTTTACCCTGACCCTGGCCAGGCCCGATCCCTTCATACCTATTGCCTCGGCCGCTTTCTTGGAGAGGTCAATAACCCTTCCTTCGATGAATGGTCCGCGGTTGTTTATCCTCACGACAACCGAGCGGTTGTTGCCAAGGTGGGTTACCTTTACAACGGTATCGAAAGGAAGCTCCCGGTGGGCGGCGGTCAGGGAATACATGTCGTAAGTCTCGCCGCTGGCGGTGGGGCCGCCGTGGAAATTGGAGCCGTACCAGGAGGCGATCCCTTCCTGGGCCCACTTACCGTTTAAGGTTTTCCAGCCGTATTCCCCGGCCCCGATATATTCGGCGGGAGGCTTTTCTATTTTAGGTTTCTCCACGACCGGCATGGTCACCGCACGGCCGTGATTCACGGTGATGATGTCCTCAAGTTTCCTTGTTTCTTTTTCTTTTCGGCAAACCTTTTCAGCAGGCGGTGCGGCATTTTGTTCGCGAGCGGGGCCGGGATTATCGGTTAGGATGCCCCCGCTTCCAAGCAGAAGCACAAAAAAGACGATGCCCGCCGAAAAAAGAGAGAAAAAAAGCGGCCTTTTGTCCAATTGGTACCCAACCTTTCCGGGTTTTTAGCACACTGCTTATTTTTTAGACCGAAAACCTTTGTTTGTCAAATCGGCACCGAATTAAATCGAAGCCACTACCGGTAGAATAAATCAATAAGGCGCCGGTAAATGCCGATCTGGTACCGGAGCTTCTAGGTAGACGCTCTTTTTATCCCTTAATTTTTTTAATCTCCGGCCGACTTCGCCGCTTTAGTTCCCCACAGTCCGAAATTGATTGACACCGCTTAAAATATTGCTATAATCTTATCAGCCGAAATTGATTTGCTTAACTCAATTTACACCATTTTAAAAAAGAGCAGGTTATAGGATGGATAAAAACGAACGGGTGCTTAATATTGCCTTCGAAAGCGGGCGGCTCAGCTATACCAGCCTGGAAGTCGACCTGTACAACACCGGGATCAACCAGATTTTAAGTGTTTCTGCGGCCCGCGGGCATACACTCTATCACTTCAGCATGGAGGATCTATTCCTTCACGAGGGTAAAGCACATGCCAGGGTCTCTGTCCTCGCTTTACCCGACAGCTGGTACAGCGATCCGCTGGAGTGCTACCTTCTGCTTAAAAAAATCGACGAGCGCCCGGTGGCCTTAAGTGAAATTGATTTGTGCTTTTTCCGTGCAGACGATGTCAGGCACTTCGGGACTCCCAACCTGGACCTTATCAGCGCTATCGAGGAGCATGGCATCCTGATCGAAAGCGTCGCCGCCACCCTGTCTACCAACGACAAGTATGAGTTGGTCGTCCGGGTTCCCGAGGTACCCCAGCCGGCAACCTACTCGGCAGAGACCCTGGAAGCGGCCATGGATGCCGTCGAAAAACTGCCCAACCACCAGGGTTACTTTGTCCTTAAAGACAGGTACGGCTACGGGTGCGGCCACGGTGTGCACCGGATCGAGTTTGCCGATGCCGAGCTTACCGAGGTAATAAATATGTACCTCAGTCTCTACAACCACATTCTCCTGCAGGAATACTGCCCCGAGATAGACAACGGTGACCTCGTCGTAACTTTCTTTGACGGTGAACTTATCGGCAGTATGCGCAGAGAAGCG